>JAFDGR010000150.1 GCA_019309145.1 Deltaproteobacteria bacterium
AAATATTGCGGGGGATGTAACCCAGGGTATGACAGGGTTGAACTGGTCGAACAACTTGAAAAGAGACTCGAGGGCACGGCGGTGTTTGTGTCCCCGGATGATGAAGGGGTTGACCTTATCCTTGCAGTGGAGGGATGCGCAACCGCCTGTGCGGACCTGAGTCCTTTTGAGGGGAAGCGGATAGTCGTGATGACCTGCCCGGAAGACGCAGAGCGGTTTGTTAGGGAGTATAGCTGCCCTGCTCCGGCAGATGCAGGAGCAGGGCGTGCGCCGCCCTTGCCGTTTGAAGTCTCATCCCGAGATATCCTCCGCGGCAGGAAGGGGGCGTAATCAGAAATTGACCTGGTCAAGGCCCTTGAGGCCGAGTATTTTCCTGCCTTCTTCAGGGGTGGCGGGTTCCAGGTCCAATTCGCGGGCAATGCGAATGATCTTTTCCACCTGCTCGGCATTGCTCTTGGCCAGTGTCCCTTTCGACAGGTACAGGTTATCTTCCAGTCCCACGCGTGCGCTACCACCCAGGAGAAAGGACTGGGTCCCCATGGGGAACTGGTATCTGCCTGCAGCGCAGACCGAGAACTCAAAATCCCCGATGGCCTTCCTGGCAGTGTCGACCAGGAATACCAGGTTCTGGGGTGTGGCAGGGATGCCTCCCAGGATGCCCAGGACGAACTGGAGGTACACGGGTTTCTTGACCCACCCCGCCTGGATGGCAAAGGCAACGTTGTTGATCATTCCCACATCGTAGATCTCGAATTCGGGTTTGGTGTCCGATTCGTTGAAAATTTCCAGGAACTGCCGCATGGTCTTGAAGGTGTTCGGGAAAATAAAGTCTTCTGTCAATTCGAGATAGTGTTGTTCCCAGTCGTATTTCCAGTCTTTGAACTTGTCTTTGACGTGAAAGAGGGCAAAGTTGAGGGACCCGGCATTGAGCGACGCCAGTTCCGGCCGCAGGGTGGAGACGACCTGGACTCTTTTCTCAACCGGTTCGCCGAGCCTGCCTCCGGTCGTAGTGCAGAGAATGATATCACAGTGTTTCTTGACCTCGGTTGCTATTTCCGTGAAGATATCCTGGTCCGCGTTGGGCATGCCGGTCTCCGGGTCCCTCACGTGGAGGTGGGCAACCGTCCCCCCGGCATCATGTACCGCCAGGATTTCATCAATAAGCTGTTTTGGGGTTATGGGCAAATAGGGGGACATGGATGGCGTGTGAATGGCCCCCGTGACGGCAGCGGTAATAACCACTTTGTTTTTCAATTCGGTTCTCATGCTTGTTATAACCTCCATCATTTTTTTTAACCTCTCGTTTGCAATGAAAAACCCGGAGTCCGGTTCAGCAGAACTTCACTCGGTCTGCCGGGGATTACATACTTCTTAGCCGACCAGGATCAGGCTGATCTGGGGAAAAATAACAATCAGTGCCAGGACAAGTATCATGATAATGACGAATGGAAACGCGCCGGCAAAGACGTCATTCAATGTAATGCTCTGGTCATCAAGGGTGGATTTTACGACATAGGCTGCAATGCCGAGCGGTGGAGTGATAAGTCCCACTTCGATAGCAATGACCGTGACTAATCCGAACCAGACAAAGTTTACCCCGAACGGCTGAATGATCGGGTAAATAAGGGGAACAATAATCATGAGGATAGAGGTGGAATCCAGAATGGTCCCCATCAATAATACGACTACCAGGTAGATACTGAGAACAGGGTAGAGGCCCAGCCCGGAATGACCTATCCAGGTACCGATAAAGCCGGTAATACCCGAGAGGGCGAGCATGCGACCGTATATATTGGCGGATATGATAAGAAAGAGAATCGAGACCGTTACATGCCCTGTTTCAGTAAGGACTTGCCACAGTTTGACCATTGTCATGTTTCGCTTGCCCATGGCCAAAACGAGCGCCCCTAAAGCTCCTACCGCTCCGGACTCGGTGGGTGTAAACCAGCCCGCATAAATGCCCCCGAGGACCAGAAAGATCAGAAGGGCTATAGGGATCAGTTTGCCCACAGCGCCGGCAAGACTGATTTCATTGTTTGGATCATCTGCTTTCCTGGCGATCGTTGTATGGACGTATCCGGGAAAGCGATAGGCCATCACCAGGATGGCAGCGGAAAAACCTGCCGAAAGCACAATTCCGGGCAAAATGCCCGCCTTGAAAAGATCTCCAATGGATGTTTCAGTAAGCACACCGAACAGGATGAGAAGCAAGCTGGGGGGAATCAGCATGCCAAGCACAGAGGATCCCGTCACGACCCCGACCGCAAACCTCGGCCTGTATCCCAGCCGCATCATCTCGGGCACTGCCACTTTTGTAAAGACAGCGGCGGAAGCAATGGAAATGCCCGTCACGGCTGCGAATACGGCGTTTGCAGCGACCGTGGCAATCCCCAGACCGCCTTCAAGCCTTCCAAAAAGCCGGTTCGCCACATCGAACGTGTCTTTCCCGATTCCTGATATGGAGATGAACATTCCCATGAGGACAAATAATGGGACCACCCCGAAGATATAGCCAGAGATGCTGTCAGCCGCGGCCAGGGCCAGCAGTTTGCTGGCTATGGCCCAGTTGCCCCTGATAAACCAGACACCCAGGAAAGAGAGCAGGGTGAGCGCAATGGCGACGTGCATTCCGGCATAGATCAAGAACAAAATGCCGGCTATGGAAAGCATTCCTATTTCGATGCCGCTCATGGGGAATCACCAGTCATGTCTGTCTCAATCATTCCACGGTCTTTCATGGATTGAAAATCGCTCCAGGCCAGCAAGATGAACTGAATTGCCGTTGCCACGCAGCCGATGATGATAATCAGCTTTACGGGCCAGACCGGGGCCATGAAATCACCTTCTGCGCCAACGTAGAGGTCCATGCGCCATGCTTTTGAGAACAGGGGTATGCTCGCTTTGAAGAGGATAATCATGATACCCGCTCCGATAAGGTGATATATCCCTTGTAAAAAATATCCCAGCCTGGGATGTTTTCTGTGAAGCCATTTCAAAAAGATGTCGGAGCGGGTCAACCTGCCCACTTTCAGGGTGTGTGCAAGTTGAAGAAACACGCAGGCAACGATGGACAGGGCCACAATCTCCGGGACCCCTCTGATGGGGTGGTTGAAAATGGCCCTGCCGCCGATGTCCAGGTTGATGATGACCAGCAATACGAATACCCATCCGGTGCCAATGGAATTCATCACCGAGGTTATCGTAGTGTACTTGAGTCTGCGGTGTCGGGATTGCCTCTGCATTTTTTCTCCAGTGGCTATTTTTTTCGCGGTTGGGCTATTTGTCCCAATCCCGGACAAGCACTACCCCGCGCTTCCGCAGTCCGTTCAAGTAGCCTTCCAGTACCTTTTTCCCCGGCAGGCCCTTCTTTTCCATTGCCCGGGCCCAGTTCATGGGCACATTAGGCAGTTTATCAGCCCAGCGTTTTCGTTCGACATCTGACAGGAATGTTACCTTTGCTCCCGCCTTTTGCATTGCTTTCAGCGCACCTTCAGCCTTGTCTGCCTGGGCCTGGGCCAATTTTCTGGACCATTCAGCTCCCACATCCTTGAATATTTTCTGCATATAAGGGGGGAAGGAATCAAAGATATCTTTATTGACACTGAGCCCTCCTGCAAACTGGGCTCCGAAGTTTACCATGCAGATATATGGAGCTACTTCATATACCTTAATGGCTGCGCCGGCAGTCATGAACGTAAGTGTGCCTTCAAAGACGCCTGTCTTGATCCCGTTGTAATAGGTGTTCAGGTTGGCGGCCACTGCGACGGCTCCCGTGCCTTTTATCCAATTGGCCGAAGGGCCCGGGGCGGCTATCTTGTGCCCATTGATATCATCGACTGTTTTTACGGGAAAATTGGTCAGGATGCCATAGGTATCGAGGCCGACGCCGCCCAGATAGACCTGGTTATATTTGGTCCACTCCCTGGCGACCGCCGGAATGTTTGCCTGGAGTTCTGCGATGGTGTCTACTACCTTGAAAATATCCTTGGAGCCGAAAGGCGTCATGTAGGTGACATTGTGAAGGGGCATCTTGGGCGCTTCAAATATGGTGCCCACGAATCCAACGTCAACGATACCCTCCTCAACGGCTTCAAGGACCCCACCGAGCTTGGCCACGGTGCCGCCGTATGCCTGATTCCAGATGATCTTATCTTTACCGCCGGCAGCGGCCAGGCGTTTGTTGACTTCGGGAATGAAATAGTCCCTGGTGAGTGTCACCCACAGGAAAATGGGCGGGTGACCGGCGGCAGCGGTCAACCGATAGGTCTTGGCCTGGGCAGTGATGGTTGGCGTGGTGAGAAAAAGGCCCACCATGATTGCAATGAGCGGAATGATTCTCCATGCCTTCATGTTCATCCTCCATTCTTGATTTAAAGGTTAACAAACAATGTTTCGTGACGTTTTCCAGGTTGCTGATGTCCGGGTGATGGAAATTATTCTTCTTTGTCATCCACGATGGCGACAGGCCTGACCCAGCCGGCGCTTGCCCCCTTTATCTTGGTGGGGAAACAGCAGACGGTGAAGCCGTGCGGCCTTCCGATTGCAGAGAGGTTGGCCATTTTTTCCATGTGACAATAGCCGATTTCTATCCCGGCGAAGTGGGCCTCCCAGATCACTTTTGGATCTCCGGTCCTCTTGAACTCTTCGGCCAGAAAGGGCAGGGGCCGGTCCCAGCTCCACGCGTCAATACCCACCACCCTGATACCCTTTTCGGTCAGATACAGGGTGCTCTCGCGATCCATGCCGGCCCCTTTGACCAGGTATTCTTGGGTACCCCACGCCTCGTCCGCGCCTGTCTGGATGAGCACGATATCCAGCGGTTTGAGTTCATACTGGATACGCTCCAACTCCTTTTCCACATCATCCGCGGTGATCCTTTCTCCATCCTTTTTGTGGCGATCGAGGAGGACTCCGTCACTGAAACACCACTCAAGGGGAATCTCATCAATGGTCAGTGCCGGTTTGCCGTTGTCCATGGTAGGATGGTAATGGTACGGTGCGTCCAGGTGCGTGCCGCTGTGTGTCGTGAGGGTAAGAAACTCGAGGGCCCAGCCAAGCCCCCCGGGCAACTGCTCTTTGGTGACACCGGGGAAGAAGTCCTTCATCTGTTCAGCGCCCTGGGTATGATCCACGTAGTCGATCTTGGGGATCATAATGGGCGGATCACTGGGGAGATCAGGCTCAATGCTGATGCTGAGGTCTATAAATCTCTTGCCTGCCATGGTTATTCTCCTTTCCCTGGGCCGGAAGCATCCTGAGAAGTGAGGATGCCGGCCAAAAAGATTTGCGCACAATCACGGGCAAGTTCTTCAATACCGATAAATCGCTCTTGCTTCAAGAGGTTTCTGTAAGTAGTGAAATTATTTTGTCCCGGGACTCTCCGCGAGGAACCATGGTATATTTAACCTTCTGTCCCAGGTGGAGGTCTTGAGAGAGTACTGTTCAGAACAACAACGCTCGCGATAATCAGACCTCCGCCCGTCCAGAAATGCCAGGTGACCGGATCTCCCATAAAGCATATTCCCACGACAGAGGTGAACAAGGTTTCACTGCTCAGAAACAGTCCGCCTTCCCAGCTTTTGCAGTACTTAAATCCCTGGTTCATGAGGAGTTGGGCAGCAAGGAAAAGAAGGACCAGGGAAACAACCAGGAAAATGTCCCGCGCGGATACGGGGAGTATGGGCCCGGCCACGAACGGCGGCAAGGCGATCACTCCTCCCACGAGACAGAAATAGAGATAGATGATTACGGGCCCGTTGGTTTCCCGGAGTTTTTTAATGAGGCAGACAGCAATCCCCGCGAACATGCCTGCAATGAGCCCAATGGCCTGGCC
Organism: Deltaproteobacteria bacterium; assembly: GCA_019309145.1. Classification (GTDB taxonomy): domain Bacteria; phylum Desulfobacterota; class DSM-4660; order Desulfatiglandales; family Desulfatiglandaceae; genus B46-G9. The sequence continues at coordinate 5,834 of JAFDGR010000150.1, forward strand.
AAGAAGGTTTCCCGCGGGACTGAAATCGAGGAGGATTCCCACACCAACCAGGGTTCCAATGATGCAGACTATCTGCAGGAATGAAATCCGTTCCCCAAAAATGACGGCCGAGAACAGGGCGGCAAATGCTGGAAAGGAATAGAGGAGCACGATTGCAGACGAAAGAGGCAATAACTGAATGGCTCCCACCAGCGCGAGGAATGCCAGAGCGCCGGTGATACCCCTGATGATAAGAAGCCGCAAATTGTCGCTTTTGAACGGGTTCCCGGACCATCCGAAAAAGATGATGATCAGTATGATACCGCCGCCAAAACGGAAGAAGGCAATATCCCATACCCTGAACGCAGGGCCGACGATTTTTATGATGATATCTGTTGAAGCGAAAAGAAGCGCGGACCCCAACATGAGGGCGGAACCCTTGATCGTGGATGAAGAAAAACGGCTATGGGGAGGGGCGGTGGTACGGGAGTTTGCGGGCATAATTTTTGCAGTTCCATCCTTCATTCGTCTTCGCACCGTTTAACCAAGAAAAGGGCTCTTGTGCGGGAAAAAATAACTCCATAATCTGTCATGAGCAAGAAGAAGTCAAGCACCGTAACACAAAGGCAATCGGGCGAAACGGTCATGAAAATTTCGGAGATTTGCCTTGACTTGAGCGGTCGATTATTCCAGAATTCGTCCAGCAAAATGCGTGCAAAATTGCCACACCCTTTGTCTATTTTCAACAGATGTCGGCAAAGCAGGTATATGGTGTTTGGTATTGAAAGGGGATGACAGAATGGTGCAATGGTATCTCAGCTATGATGGAAAGCAGATCGGACCAATGGACCAGGCCCAGGCGGTTGCAAAGGCCACGAGGAATCCGAACGGCTTCGCGTGGAGGGAAGGTTTTGCCGAGTGGCTTCCCATCTCGCAGGTTGAGGAACTGGCTTCCTCTGGGGCGTCGGCTCCAGTCCCCCCAACCCGGGCAGGGAGAAGGGCGGATGAAATAGAATACAAGATCCTGGGGAAGGAAATGCAGTTTGTCGAGGTGGAGCTGGATCCCGGCGAAAGTGCGGTTGCCGAGGCAGGTGCCATGATGTACAAAGATGCCGGCGTAAACATGGAGACCATTTTCGGGGATGGTTCCGCGAGCAGCGGCAGTGGCGGCTTCATGGGGAAGTTGCTGGGCGCGGGAAAAAGGCTCCTTACCGGTGAGAGTCTGTTCATGACCGTTTTTACCAATACGGACCAGGGAAAGGCCTACGTGGCATTCGGCGCTCCCTATCCGGGAAACATTATCCCGGTCCCCCTGGAAAGCGTGGGCGGATGCCTCGTGTGCCAGAAAGACAGTTTCCTGTGTGCTGCGAAGGGGGTATCCATCGGGATCTATCTGCAGCGGAAGATCCTGACCGGTCTTTTTGGGGGCGAAGGATTTATTATGCAGAAACTGGAAGGCGACGGCTTGGTGTTTGTGCATGCGGGCGGTACCGTGGTGGAACGGCGGCTTGACCCGGGAGAGGTCCTGCACGTGGATACCGGGTGTGTGGTGGCGTTCGAACCCAGCGTTACCTTTGATATACAGCAAGCAGGGGGCATCAAGACCGCGCTGTTCGGGGGCGAAGGACTCTTTTTCGCGACCATGCAGGGGCCGGGAAAGATTTGGCTCCAGTCACTGCCTTTTTCCAGGCTGGCCGGCAGGATGCTCCAGGCAGCGCCGGAAAGAGGCGGCGGGAAAGGGGAGGGTTCAATCCTCGGGTCCCTGGGAAATTTTCTTGACGGTGATTAAGATTGATGACCTTTGCCGCTCCAAGGCCTGCCGAATGAACATGGGAACGTTGGTGATTGTATGGGAACAATGAAGCATTTGAAGACCCTGGGAATGGGAATGGCATTTGTGCTCCTTTTTTCCGGGTTTGCTCTTGGCGCGACCCTGGTCTGGGATCCAGTTCCGAACGCCCAGGGATACCGTGTGTATTGGGGAACGTCACTGGGGAATTACCCCAACAGCAGGGACGCGGGAAGCTCAACGCAGTATGACCTTGACAGCCTCCCGCTGGCAGATGATACGACCTACTACCTGACGGTCACCGCCTACAACTCGGCAGGGGAGAGCGGTTACGCTACCCCTTTAAGCTATTCTCCCGGGGACAATACCCCCCCATTGCCTCCTCAAAACCTCTGGGTTCAATAAATCCGTTGCCACGCTATGAATACCCCCGTCGATACCGATTTTTGCCGGGAAAAAAGTTAATCTAATTTATATCAAATTATATAAAATAAATGCAATAGCTTGACACATTTGTATATTTCTGTATATTTTATTGATAAAATTGTATAACTAGTGCCCATCCACGAATCAATTTTGGGCACTACACCGCGTTCAAGGCCTCGCATCCAGGTTTATTCACGTTATTTTGGAGGTTTTTGTCGGTACATGCCTACGTTCCGTTGTAAATTGGCCACAACCGACGGCCGTGTCATCGAAAAGACACTCATTGGAGAGAACAGGACGGCCCTGAAAGAGCATCTTGAAAGGGAAGGTCATTTTGTTCTTGAGGTGCGGCGTGTTGAACAGGGCTTTCGGTTTTTCCGGTGGAAAGGCGGCCGGAAGCGCTTTAAGTCCAAAGATTTTATCACCTTTAACCAGGAATTAAGCGTCCTCATCAAGGCGGGACTGCCGGTTCTTACAGCATTGGACGCCATTATCGAAAAAATCGGGGAAGGTGAACTCACTGATATTCTCAGGGAAATCAGAGACGATATTGCTTCCGGCGCTTCTCTTTCCGAGGCCTTTGGGAAGTTTGCCCACGTTTTTTCAAACCTTTATATTGCGAACCTGCAGGCAGGCGAAAAAAGCGCTGATATTCCCCTGGCCCTGACGAGGCATATCAGGTATTTGAAGAAAATAGAGGAAATAAAGCAGAAGGTGATCGCCGCCTCCATCTATCCCCTGATACTGACTGTTGCTTCCTTCTTTGCGCTCCTCTTTCTGCTTCTCTACGTGGTGCCTACTTTTACCAGGACCTATTTTGAAGCAGGGACACAATTGCCTGGACTCACGCTGCTTCTGGTGAATTTCTCAAATGGAATCAAGTCCAATAGTATTTACATCCTCTTCATCCTAGCGGGTGTTGTGGCAAGTTTTTTGTATATACGAAAAACAGAGGAAGGCAGGATGGGATTGGACAGGTGGAAACTTGGAATACCTTTCCTGGGGAATGTATATCTCCACTATTCTATTTCGAAATTGGCCAGGACGCTGGCTACTGTTCTCAGGGGAGGTATTCCCCTTGTTGATTCCGTTCGCATTGCCTCGGGAACGTTGAATAACAAGTATTTGAGAAGGAAATTTGAAGGAGCTATCTCACTTCTTATGCAGGGGGAAGGATTTTCCGAAACCCTGTCACGTTCCAAGATATTTCCTGCCCTCGCGGTGAGAATGATTGACGCGGGTGAGAGTGCCGGTTCTCTGGAGCAGGTGCTGGATGACATGGCGGAATTCTATGAGGAAGATGTGGACAGCAGGTTGACTATCCTGACGTCTGTTATCGAACCCGCCCTCATGATTATCATGGGACTTTTGATTGGATTTATCGTGCTGGCCATGTACATGCCGATTTTTCAAATGGCAGGCACCATTTCATAACGACAGAGCAAGAGGGGCTATGCATCAGAGATGACACGAGCCTATAGACGGATGAGATTGGGTGATTGGGCGATCGAGCTGGGCTTTATGACCCAGGAACAGCTCAATTATGTCAATTCCAAGAAAAATATTACCCGGCAGAGAATCGGGCAGATCTGTATCCAGGAAGGCTTCCTGAATGAAGAAAAGCTGGCACAGATTATTGCGGCTCAGCATTCCTATGAATATGTGCGGCTGGGTGACAATATCGATCCGGACCTGTTGAACCTGGTTCCCCTTGAACTCATGAGCAAATACCAGTTTGTCCCATACAAGAAAGAGAATGACAGGCTTGCAGTCGCGATGGCCGAACCTCGCAATTTTTTGAAAGCACTGGACGACCTGGAGATACTGCTTGATATGCCTGTTTCCATCGTGGTTGCCAGTGAACGGAAGATCCGGGAGCTTCTCAAGAAGGTGGAGGTCTCCCAGAGTGTTCTGGACTCGGTCTCCGATGACATGCGTCTCCCCCTGGTGAGGGAAACCGAGAAGGGCGAGGACATTCTCAGCATTGAAAAGGTCTCCACGGAGGAAAGCCCGATTGTCAAACTGGTGGATTCAACCATTTTGGACGCGATCAACAAGCGGGCAAGCGACATCCATATAGAAACATCGGATCTTGGCGTTATTTTGCGGTATCGTATTGACGGCATGCTTCACCAGGCCACGGAACCCCTGGACCTGAAATACCAGAGCCCCATTGTTTCCAGGATCAAGGTGATGTCGGAACTGGACATCTCCGAGAAGCGTGTTCCCCAGGATGGGCGGTTCAAGCTCAAGGTGAGGGATCGCTACATTGATTTCAGGGTCTCCATTCTGCCGACCATTTTCGGGGAGGACGTGGTGATCAGGATCCTGGACCGCGAGAGCCTTGTCGCGGATGTGGGAGATTTTCGGCTGGACAGCATGGGCCTTCCTTCGGACGAACTGGCAAGAATCAGGAGAATGATCCGCGCCCCCTACGGGATGTTTCTGATCACGGGGCCGACGGGCAGCGGAAAAACCACGACCATCTACAGGGCCCTCTCGGAAGTGAACACCAAGGAGGAAAAGATTATCACGATTGAGGACCCGGTGGAGTACCAGGTAAAGGGGACCGTGCAGATTCCGGTCAACGAAAAAAAGGGGCTCACTTTCGCGAAGGGGCTCCGTTCCATCCTCAGGCACGATCCTGATAAGATCCTGGTGGGCGAGATACGGGACGCGGAGACCGCCCAGATTGCTCTCCAGTCCGCCCTCACCGGCCATCTGGTTTTTACTACCGTGCATGCCAACAGCTCGTTCGAAGTGATCAACAGGTTCATTCATATGGGTGTTGAACCCTATAATTTGATGGCGGCCCTCAACTGTATCGTGGCCCAAAGGCTCGTCCGAACGCTTTGTCATTGCAAGAGGGAAGTGGAGCACGACGAGCAGGAATTGGCCGAGTCCGGCCTTGACATCGCGTCATGCAGAGGGCATGTGTTTTACGAAGCACGGGGGTGTGAACTCTGCAAAGGGACCGGGTTTTTGGGAAGACAGGCAATCATCGAACTGATAGAAATCGATGATGAGATGAGGGAGCTGTTTATTCGGCAGGAGCCTCTTTCAACCTTGAAAAAGAAGGCCACTGAACGAGGGACTGTTTTCCTGCGGCAGGCTGCCCTGGAAAAAGTACTGGACGGGACAACGACCCTTCGGGAAGCGAATCGGGTGACTTTTATTGAGCCTTTAAAAGGGCGGCAAGGGATGGTCTGTAGCGAACCTGATCCGCGTTCGGGGAACACCGCACCCTTGAGATAACCCCAGTGGTTGAAGACGCCGCTGAAAGTGAGAAAGCGCTGTAAGGATGGTATATCGTAGATTTCAAAGGCCCCTGACGGGCATGGATATCGGCAGCTCTTCCGTCAAGATCGTGCAGGTTCAGAAGGATAAGAAAGGGTGGCGGCTCCTGGCGGCGCGGACGTTCCCTTTTCCGAAAGATACCCTGAAGCTTTCTCTGAAAACGCAGAACATCAATGACCCCCAGGCGTTTTTGGAGACTATTGGGCAGGCGTTGAGCGGTTTTGAAAGAAAGGTGCATCGGGCAGGGCTTTCAATTCCAAATGAAATTATAAAGATAGCGATCAAGAGATACGCGAGTCTTCCCAAGTCCAGGGAGGAGGCCGAAAAAATGATCGCCTGGATGGCCAAAAAATCGCTCCCTTTTCCCGCGGAAAGGACAAAGATTTCACATTACACATTGACCAATGGGGTGGGGACAGGAAGGAAGCTCCTGGTAGCTATCGGCTCGTATGATGTTATCAGGGAGTATGAACTCAATTTGCGGGAGTTAAGGATTGAGCCCGAGGTAATCCGTCCGGCAGGCATCAACCAGTTCAATTTCTATTCCAACCGGATCCCCCGGACGGGGACGGTGGCGTTTCTGGGCCTTTTCCGCGGTTTTTTTAATCTCTTCGTGTGCGTGCACGGATCCATATTGTTTTATCATGGGGTGAAGCGGGGGTTTTCTGACATTCATTTTTTTCAGGACGTGGATATGACACTTAATCTTTTCCAGAATGAAAACCCGGGGTACAAGATTGAGAAACTTTATTTTGCAAGCCAGGTAGGGTTTGGAAAAACCCTGGAACAGGGATTGAGAACCATGGGGGAGATGTCCATTGCCCGGATGCACGAAGAAGAGGTGATCATGATAGATGATACTCTGGCAGGTTTGGAGGAAGGAAGACTTTCCTCTTACGCCGCTGCCATCGGAGCGGCCCAGGGCCTGGCATAAGAAGTTTTGTCGGAAATTGAACTGAGAGCACGGACGGAATTACGAATACATTGGATCCTGTAAAGGTTAATTTGGCCACATTCAAATATTATGACAAGCGGGTGGCATCCATTGCGCTTGTTGTGATATTCTTTTTTCTCGGCGGGCTGTCACTGTATAACGTCACCCAGGGGATACAGGGCCAGAGGGAGATCTTGAGCTATGAGAGCAAGATCAAACGTCTGGAGAAGAGCCTTGTGAAGAGCAAGAAGGCCCGTGAAAAGGTTCGGAAGAAACTCAAAGGAGAAGAAATGCGTGCCATCCGTGAGGGGACCGCATTTGTGAACAAGATCATTGCAAAAAACGCATTCCCCTGGGACCGGCTTCTGGACGCGATTGAGACCAGCATTCCAGAAGGTATCATCCTGAAAGAGCTCACGGTGGCAGATGACTTTGAAACTGTTCAAATGAAGGGCGTGGCGGGATCCTCGGATGTAATCGACCTTTTGTTGAGCCGCCTAAAAAAATCGGGGGTATTTGAGCGGAATCTTCTGACTAAATTGAGCATCAGTGAGTTCGGGAAAAATGGTGCTGTACGTGGTAACAGAAAAGGGATGCGTTTCGAGATAGAGAGTAAACTGAGCATTGAAGATCTTTTCAGCGGCAAGGAATATGAAGGCTACTTGAAAGTGCTGAAAGAGACCTTTACATCGGGCTAGAGGACAATGAAACTCAAGAGGATCATCAGGGCCCTTCGTTTTAACCGCTTCTTCTGGGGAAGTTGTGCGCTGATTCTATTGATCAATCTCGTGTTCTACGTGGTGGTGGTGAAGCCGCAGAGAAATCATATCGAAAGGCTCCAGGCCCTGTACAGCAAGAAGAGAAACCCTGATGTCCCCCGCGAAAGAGACGAAATCGCCCGGTACAGGATCGCAGGCGTCGAGTTAAAGCTTTTCAAGGGAAAGTTGCCCTCGAAAGAAAAATTCGTAGAACAGGTAAGGGAAATCCACGAGCTTCTTCAGCGGAATGGATTGCGGATGCAACGGCTCACGTTCAAGCCGGAGGAAGTGGGTCCCCTGGGGTTGTGGAAGTATAGCAGTTCGTTCAGTGTGCGGGGAAAATTTTCCCAGCTGAAACCCTTTATTGCTGATCTTCAGAATTCCAAGAGTCTTTTTTGCCTGGACCGTATCTCTTTCAAGAGGGTGTCCAACTCGCGGGGGCTGGTGGATCTGAATCTGGAAGTGTCGACCTATTTCAAATGAAGAGAAAAAGAATCATTCTCTCACTGTTAGTGATTATTTTCGTGGCCTCGCTGGCGTATCGCATGACGCATCCCTATCGGCAGCAGAAAGTTCCCCGATTGACGTACAGCGGGAGCCGGAAGAGGG
>JAFDGR010000151.1 GCA_019309145.1 Deltaproteobacteria bacterium
AATGGCCAGGACAATGAGCAGCAGACCGGCATAGTTCACGGGAAGGGTCTGGAATGAATAGAACGCAAGAATCAAGGAGATCCCGCCCACAACCCCGGGGAAAATAGCTCCCGGATGGGAAAGCTCAAAATAGAGTCCTGCAAGGCCGATCATCATGAGGATGTAGGCTATGTTTGGATCACTGATGGTCCTGAGAACCCGGTCACGGAACCCCTGGTGGTAATAGACCTTTTCGAGACCGGTGGTTTTCAATACCACCTTTTTCCCTTTCACCGTCACGGCCCGCCCGTCGATCTTTTTCAAAAGTTCGTCTATATCTCTGGCTATGAGGTCAACAACGTGTTTTTTTACAGCCTCCTCGGCGGTGATGGAAACGCTCTCCCTGATGGCCTTTTCCACCCATTCGCCGTTCCTGTTTTTCTCCCTGGCAATACCTCGCGCATAGGAAGCCATGTCATTCACAACCTTTTCGGACATGGTCTTCCCGATATCCTTCCCCCCTGCCGTTACCGGGTGGGCTGCACCGATATTGGTGCCGGGCGCCATGGCCGCCACATGCGCCGCGATCGTGATCATGACCCCCGCCGACGCTGCTCCGGCACCCCTGGGCCCCACCCATACAACCACGGGAACAGGAGAGTTCAGGATCCCCTTGATGATGGTCCGCATGGACGAACCAAGTCCGCCGGGGGTGTCGAGCCGCAACACGGCCACGCGGGCGCCTGTTTTTTCCGCCTTTTCCAGCCCCCTGGTCACGTACATGGCAGTGCCGGGGTTAATGGTGCCTTCAAGTTCGATAATAAATGCCTCGTCCGCCCCCTTCGCTCCTCCGGGGAACCACAGGAGAGCGACACCGACCCAAAAAACGAGGACAAGTGTTTTCAAAAAGCGCAGATATGTTCGGTCCTCAGGCATTCGTCTTTACCTCCATGCCCAACCGCCGCATGATTGCCTGGACATCTTCCCACACAGGACGCTTGGCCGCGGGATTTCTCAGCAGATACGCCGGGTGAAACGTGGGCATCAGCGGAATCCCCTTGTAAGACCGCCATGTTCCGCGATCTTTTGTGATTCTGAATGCATCACCCAGGAGCGTCTGGGCCGCCACACGTCCCAGGGTACAAATCACCTCCGGTTCGATGATCCTGATCTGCTGCTCAAGGAAGGGAAGACAGGTTTCCACCTCGTCCTTCTCAGGGTCGCGATTCCCGGGCGGCCGGCATTTGACCACGTTGCAGATGTAGACATCCCGGCGTTGCAGGCCCATCCCGTTTTCAATAATGCGGGTCAATAATCTTCCGGCCTCCCCCACAAACGGCTTTCCCGCGATATCTTCATCCCTGCCGGGGCCTTCCCCCACAAACACGAGCCGCGCATGTGGGTCCCCTTCCCCGAATACCAGGCTCTTCCGTCCAAGGTGGAGTTTGCAGCGTTTACAATCCCCGATAAATTCCTGCAGCGCTTCCAGCGTTTCAATTCCTGCTCCATCCCTTTCCTGGTCCTTCCCCCTTTCTCCGGCCTTTTTTCCGGGTCCTGCCTTCCGAGCCGGGACGGGCGGGGGGTCAAAACCCATGTCCCGGTATACCTCCACCCATTCCTTCATATGGGAGATGAGAGCGCGGATCTCATTTTCCATGTCTCGGACGAGCCTCCCACAAGGTCTTTGCCCGATCCAGGACCAGGTCCGCCACCTCTTGTTTTTTCATGAGCGGCGGGGTTTCAACCTTTCCATCCCTGAAAAGAATCTTCACTTCATTGGTATCAACAGCAAAACCGGCATCCTCTCTCGAAACATCATTCGCCACGATCATGTCCAGGTTCTTGTCCTTCAGTTTCTTTTCCGCATTGGCAAGCAGATCATCCGTCTCGGCCGCGAATCCCACGAGTACACAGTGCTTCTCCTCCCTGGATTGTCCGAGTTCAGCCAGGATATCCGGATTCCTGTCCAACTCCACTGCCAGGGTTTCAGGTCCCTTCTTGATTTTCTGCCCTTCGGTCGAATGCGGCCGGTAATCGGACACGGCGGCGGCCATGACGACAATATCACTCCCGGCAAAGTGTTTCAAAACGGCCTGTCGCATTTCCAGTGCAGTGGTTACCGACTCCAGATCAACTCCCCGCGGCACGGCAAGGGACGTGGGCCCGCTCACCAGTTTCACGGAAGCGCCCCGGATCCTGGCCGCCTGTGCGATTGCATACCCCATTTTCCCGGTTGACCGGTTGGTGATATATCGCACCGGGTCCATGGGCTCATGGGTTGCACCGGCTGTCACCAGGACCTGGAGCCCTGCCAGGTCCTGATCCGACAGGATCCACCTTGCCTCCTCCACGATCTCTGACGGCTCGGGCAGTCTCCCCGGCCCTTCATCCCGACAGGCCAGTTCGCCGGCCCCCGGTTCCATGACGACTATTCCGCGCCTTTGAAGGAGACTGACATTTTCCTGGGTGGCCGGATTCTCGTACATCCGGGTATTCATGGACGGGCATACCAGGATCCTTGCTGTTGCGGCAAGCGTCATGGTCGAAAGGAAATCATCGGCGATGCCGTGGGCCACCTTGGCGACAACGTTGGCGGTGGCCGGAGCGAGAATGATCAGATCCGCATCCTGCCCCCAGGTGACATGGTCTATGGCGCCGGTTCCCTCGTCGAACATCCGTGAGATCACCCGGTTGCCGGAAAGGGCCGCAAAAGTGAGCGGAGCTATGAACCTGGTCGCGTTTGCGGTCATGGCCACCCGCACTACCGCCTCTTCCCGAACCAGGAGACGAACCAGCTCAGCAGCCTTATAGGCCGCAATACCCCCGCTTACTCCGACAACAATCTGTTTTCCTTTCATATTCCCTTTTTCCGTTGCAGGTTTCTCATTCACGGCTGAAGGTCTCCAGCTCTGTTTTTCCGGCCCGGGCGATCCATGCATCATTGTTCCCCAGGATCTCGCCGATCTTTTCCTTCGCCGCCAGAGCTTCGGATTTGCTCCGGTAAAAGCCGACCCGGAGTCTCAACCATGGTTTGTCTTTGACAACAGCCCTGGCGATATAGACATTGTAGCCGTTCTGTATCAGTTTTATGGCCGGGGCGGCCAGTCTTCCCGGGGTCTGCCAGGAACGTATCGTGACGACCCAGGGTCTGGGCTGGAAAGGAGACTGGCTTTTCCTTTCTTCTCCCGGTGAGACATACCGGAGGGAAAGCCCTGCAGGAAGCGGCTTTTTCTTCACATCTTCCCATGTCTGGATCATGGCCAGGCGCTCGACATTCAAACGATAGAGTCCCGGCCATTTGAGGAAATCCCCGTACACGTCCTGACGGGCGGCAACAGCGCTGAGGCTCTCCCCTTCCCGGACGCGCACAAAACCCTTTTCGAGCTTCGGGGGCTCGGATTTTTTCAGCAGTTCCGCCGGGGCCTGCGTTTCTACTGAACCCGGTTTTGCTGCAGCGGCCGCTTGTGGTGCCGGCTGCTCCTCCTGTGCCACGCTTTCCCCTTCCCGGGGGGCCGTCTCTTTCTCCACAACCGCGGGTTCCGGCTGCTTCTGCGGTACCGGAGGCGGCTCCACTTTCTCCTCGGGCGCCGGTTTCGGCATGGGTCTCTTTATGGCCACTACCACCTTGTTCTTTTCTTCAGGCGGCTGTTCCTCACCCCCGGAACAGCCCCAGGTGCATGCCAGCACACCGGCTAGAACAACCGCGAAAACCCTCCCCATGCCTCCGAAACACCGGATCTTGAGCCTTTCGCCCAGTTTTCTCTTGCAGTGCATAGGCCTTTCTCCTGCCCGGGTGCAAAAAACAGGTTTACTGGTTCCCTTGTTACTGGTAAAGTCGAATTAATTTTATTTAAACCCAAAATGAAAAATTTGACAATAAAAATCGTGGCTCCACAGGTTCAAAGTTCCGCAGTTCACGGTTCAGGGTTGGGCCGATGAAAATTGAACGGCCTGAAGATATTGATGCTTCGCGACTCGGGTGCGAATGAGTCTGATTTGAAGAGGCAGATGTGGCATACCCTTTGAGGCAAAGGTTGAGGAATTATATGCCTGAAACAAAAAATGCAGCGGGAAAAGGCTACTGGGGAAAAATACTGCACGTGGATCTCACCACAGGGTCTGTTTCCCCTGAATTCCTGGATGATTCATTCTACCAAAAATACCTCGGCGGTATCGGGATCGCTGCAAAGGTCCTGTGGGATCGTTTAAAGCCCGGCATCGATCCCCTCGGCCCGGAAAATATCCTTGGCTTTACCACGGGGCTCCTGACCGATACCGGCTCCCTTTTCACCGGTCGCTTTACCGTTGTCGGCAAATCTCCCGCCTCGGGCGGATGGGGTGACGCCAACTGCGGCGGGTACTTCTCCCCGGCCCTGAAACGGTGCGGTGTGGACGCCGTGTTTTTCTCGGGAAAGAGCCTAAAACCAGTGTATCTTTACCTTGACCATGAAAAGGCAGAGCTGAAAGACGCATCGGATCTCCGGGGTCTCGACACCATTGAAACCGAAGACCTCCTCAGGGAACGGCACGGCAAACGCGCCCAGGTGGCCTGCATCGGTCCCGCAGGGGAAAAGCGCAGCCTTCTCGCGGGCATCTCCACTGACCGGGGCCGGCTCGCGGCCCGGTGCGGTCTCGGGGCGGTCATGGGTTCCAAGAATCTCAAGGCGGTTGTTGCCGCGGGCACGCAGCGCGTGGGGGTCATGGACAAGGCCGCCATCAGAGAAATTTCATCCGCCTTTCGCAAAAGGCTCGACAAGGGGGCATTTTTTGAACGTTTCCTGGGGGACAGGCTCTTCGCCATAGTCGGGCGGATGACCCGCCCCGGGTTTTTCTATATGCGACAACCGGCGCTCCTGTGGAGAAAGATGCTCAAAAAGTTCGGGACCCCTTCCCTGACTGTACTGAGCGCGGAAGGCGGGGACAGCCCTATCAAGAACTGGGGGGGTGTAGGATACCGGGATTTTCCCCTTGAACGATCAGAGAATATCGGCGCTGAAACAGTCATCCGGTTCGAGGAGAAAAAATACGGTTGCTATTCCTGCCCCTTGCGCTGCGGCGGTATCGTCAGCATCAAACAGGGACCGCATATCATCGAAGAGATGCACAAGCCGGAATACGAAACCCTCTGCGCGTTTGGAAGCCTCCTCCTCAATGATGACCTCCTTAGCATCTGCCGGATAAACGATTTGGTGAACCGGGCCGGCATGGACAGTATCTCCTGCGGTGCCACCGTTGCTTTTGCCATTGAGTGCTATGAAAGCGGCATCCTTTCCAAGGTAGACACCGACGGGCTCGACCTGCGGTGGGGCAACAGCGACGCCATAACCGGGTTGGTGGAAAAAATCCTTCGGCGGGAAGGCCTCGGGGATATCCTTGCGGACGGGGTAAAACGCGCCGCCGAGAAGATCGGGCGGGGGTCGGAAAAATTCGCGGTCCATTGCGGGGGGGTGGAAGCCCCCATGCACGACCCCAAGTTCGATCCGGGCTTTCTCATTTCCTACTTCTGCGAACCGACCCCGGGCCGCCATACCATTTCATCCTATCAATATCTTGATCTCCAGGAACTCCACAAGAAATTCTCACGCGCCCGGAAGACGGCCGCGGTAACCTCCCGCAAGAAGCGTTTTAATCCGAAGGATAAAGGTGAGATGCTCGCCGTTGACAGCTTCTACAAGATGCTCGTGGACTGCGCGGGAGCCTGTTTTTTCGGTACCCAGGTGGGAGCCGAGCTGCCCCTTTGCGAGTGGATGAACGCGGCAACAGGCTGGAACCTCCCTCCGGATGCATACCTGGTGGCCGCGGAAAGGGTTCACAAGCTCAGGCATTCATTCAACGTGCGTGAGGGCCTGAATCCCATCCGGGATTTCAGGCCTCACCCCAGGCTGTACGGCGACCCGCCTCAAGACAAAGGCCCGGCCCGAAAGGTGACCATTGACATCGATACCCTGGCCGAATCTTACTACAAGGCCATGCACTGGGAACTGCAAACAGGCAAACCCCACCGGAAACGGCTGGAAGAACTCGGTCTCCCCGACGTTTTGCAGGAATTCTACCCTCCGGATGCTCAATAAAGACCGGGAGGACCTAATCATTTCTTGACCTGCCACCTCCGGTTCCCTATAATTCCTCAATCTTCCGCGCCCAGGCGAGAATATGACGGCTTTCAGCAAAAAGGAGGAAACAATGGACAAAAAATACCAGACGAAATGGATCATCACCTGCATGGCAATCTTTTTGACGGCTGCCCTGCTCAGCACTCCATGCCTTGCAGCGGAATTCACGGCCGACGTGACCACCAAGGCCGGCGGGCAGGTCATGCACGGGAAGATATTCGTCAAGGGACACAGTTATCGCCAGGAAATGAATGCCATGGGTCAGAAGCAGGTCATGATATTCAACGGGGACAAAAAAACAGGCTGGATAGTGATGCCTGCCGCGCACATGTATATGCCCTTGCCCAAGTACGGCCCGGGCAATGCAGCGCAGACAGATCCGGAGGAACTGGAGAAAAAAGCCACCAAGAAATACCTCGGCAAGGAAAAGATGAACGGCTACAAGTGCAAGAAATACCGTTTCATTTACAAAGATTCTTCCGGCACCAAGATGACCCAGTGGATTTCCACCAGGCTCAAGTACCCGGTCAAGATGATCATTGAGGGCCCGCAGGGACGCATGGAGCGGGAGATCAAAAATATCAAGGAAACAAAGCTCTCAAACTCCCTGTTCAAGGTACCCGCCGGATACCAGAAGATGAACATGCCCGGCATGTCAGGGATGAACCAGTAAAGGGATGCCCCGGTCAACAACAGGAGAATGGGTGATATGAAGGTACTTGTTTACGGCTCCGGGGGCAGGGATCACTGTCTCGCAGATACCTACGGGGACAGCCAGCACGTGGATAAAGTCTACTTTGCGCCCGGGAATCCCGGCGTTCTGTACACGCCCAAAGGGAAAAGGGGCTTGATTGAACGCGTTCCTATACGTGCTTTTGATGAGGTTGCGGATTTCTGCGTGGAAAAGAAGGTGGATCTGGTGGACGTTGGATCCGAGAACCCCCTGGGAGAAGGGCTGATCGACCTTTTAAACCAGAGGGGCATCAGGACCATCGGCCCCAGAAAAGAATATGTCCGCCTGGAAAGCGATCGTGCTTTCACCGATGACCTCCTCAGGAAAATCGGGGTCCCCAAGCCCGAGTACCGGGTCTTTGATAACCCTGATGAAGCCAGGAAGTATGTCCGCAACATCGGGTACCAGGTGGTGGTGAAGGCCAACGGCCTGGCCGCCGGGAAAGGTGCCATTGTCTGTGATGATGTTTCCGATGCCGAGACAGCCATCGAAACGCTCATGATCAAGAAGGCATTCGGCGAGTCCGGGAGCCGCGTGGTCATCGAGGAGAGGATGTATGGCACGGAAATCTCCTTCTTCGCTTACCTTGACGGGACCCATTGCATGCCCCTCAGGATGTTCGCCCAGGACTACAAACCGGCCTTTGACCCGGAAGACGACGAATCTATTAAAAAATTCGGCGGCAACCTGAATACCGGCGGGACCGGGTGCTACTGCCCCCACAAGCTTGTCAGCCCCTGGCTGGTGAACCGCATTATCAGGGAAATCGTCAACCCCACCGTTAATGCCATTTATAATGACCTGGGATGGGCATACAAGGGTGCCATCTATTTCGGCCTCAACCTGGATCCTTATGACCGTCTCGGCGTATTCGAGATTAACGTGCGGCATGGCGATCCTGAATGGGAGGTCATCGCCCGCAAGCTCAGTTCGGACCTCTTCGAGATCGGAACGGCAGTGTGGGAAGGGACCCTGGACCAGGTACAGCAGGTGTGGAATAAACAGCACTATGTTGACGTGATTGCCATGGAAGGCCGTTCAAAGGCCTCCAAGGGCTGGAACAAAGGGTACCCGGGCCGCTACGGCAAAGGACACCGGATCCTGGGCCTCGACAAGATTGAGAAAGGGGTGACCATCTACTTTGCGGGGGTTGATGAGAACCCGGAAAAGGGCCTGGTCACCTACGGAGGCAGGGTGCTTCACGTCATCGCGGGAGACAAGACCCTGGAGGCCGCGCGGGAAAAGGCCTACCGCAATATCCGCCTTATCACCTTCGAGGATCACAATAACAGCGGTGCCAATTGCCTCCGCTTTCGGAACACCATCGGCCTCTAACACAAAAACGGCAGGGGTCAGGGTCTGGGGGGCAAAGGACCGGAGGGCTTTATTCCTTCAGTGCTCTGATGCGCAATGACCGTGACGTATTGATGCGTTGCAGGCAGGGAAGCGGGATGTTCCCGGAGCGGCGTCATGTCGGCCCTGGAACAGGACAGTGGAAGGGCCGACATCCGCAGTGAGCGGAGCCATGGAGGGCGGAGCGAACGTAGCAGAGGGAATATGCCGGTTCCCTGCCTTCCCGGAAGGCGGCATCTTGACAGTGTGACATACGCTTAGCGCACCGGCTGGTTGAAATACCCCAGCTCCAGGTCGGGGCACGCGCCTTTGAGCATCTCTGCCATGGTTTTCATTCCTACCGACGCCGACCTCCCCTCCGGCATGGCATCCAGGTAGAGCGCAGGATCAATACAAAGATTCTTCAGGTGCAGGAAATTGAGCCCTGTTTTCTCCACCAATGCCACCATGGCCTTGATTTCCTCCTCCTGGTCGCTGATCCCCGGGAACACCAGGTAATTGACCATGGTATAAAGCCCCATCTCTCCGGCAATCTTGATGGATTTTACCACATCAGCGAAGTCATAGTTCCTGGGCCGGTAATAGGCTCGGTAGAATGCTTCGCGAGGGCTGTTCAGGCTGATGCGGATGGAATCCAGTCCCGCTTCGGCCACGCGCTGCACCCG
>JAFDGR010000152.1 GCA_019309145.1 Deltaproteobacteria bacterium
TCAAAACATATCCTATTTGCACCTACGGTTATGGTGGATTAGGCCCAAAAACCAGACATGGAGATGGCAAAGCGCCAGAAGGATTTTATTTTGTTACACCAAACCGTCTGATTTCAGGGCGGGCAAGTGATCTCGGTCGTTGGCCGAACTAATTGACTTGACATTGTCCATAATGTGGATTATTATAGCTATATAAATCCACATTATGGAGGTATAATATGAGAACAATTCAGATGACCCTTGATGATGATCTTGTCAAAACAGTCGATAGGGTTTCGAAGCAACTCCACACGAGTCGTTCTGCTTTCACACGAAAGGCACTTCGTGAGGCACTCTCCCGCTATAATCTCGAACAATTGGAACGCAAGCACCGCCAAGGGTATGAGCGGCACCCGGTTACTGCCGAAGAATTTTCTGTTTGGGAAACAGAACAAGCTTGGGGTGACGAATGAAGCATGGTGAAATACGTTGGTACAAGTTTATAAAGCCAGACAAAAAGAGGCCAGTTCTTATCCTAACACGAGATTCCATATTGGAGTATCTTGGTGAAATAACCGTCGCACCTATTACAAGTACGATCCGCAATATACCGTCGGAAGTGTTTCTTTCGAAAATTGACGGCATGCCTCGGGATTGCGCTGTCAACTGTGACCATTTGCAGACTGTTTCGAAAAGCAAAATCGGATCATTGATTACATCCTTAGCACCAGCCAAGATGGTTGATGTGGGGCGCGCAATCCGCTTTGCCCTTGATATTTGAGGCAGGACGGCCAACCAGTCAGTCCACCTGACCGGTGTTTCGCTATGCTTCACACCGGCAGGTGACTTTTACGTTGCGATGGAGCGGAGCTTTTTCTTGACAGGCCCTTTTGATGGGTGATCTCTTTTCTCGTCACGAATAAAATCGGGGCAGGAGAGGGTGCAGCCTGGTCAGGAGCTCATACTCGGAGTATCCACTCAGTTGGGCAATATTTTCCAGCAGGATTTCTTCTTTGCCCTGTTTGCCATAAAGGACGATTTCGTCGCCCAGTTCAATATCATCCCGGCGGCTGCGCACAGAGATGTGGTTGGCGGTCACCGCGGCAATAAGGGAGTGTCTGGTTCCCCGAATGAGACACTCTGCCCTTCCGGCCAGTCCGGTCGGATATCCGTCCGAATAGCCGATACCGCCTGTGATGATGGTCTCATCTCCACGGGCCTTATAGGCCTGGTGGTAGGCTATGGGATCCCCTCTTGTCAGGTTCTTGACGTAGACGACCCTGGCCTTTAAGGTTAAGGCGGGTTTGAGATTGATCCTTTTGAGCTTCCACTCCTCAACGGAAGGATAATGCCCGAAGACCATAATGCCGGGGCGGATCATATCCAGGCCTGACTCGGGGTATGCCAATACAGCAGCGCTGGAAGCGGCGTGCGTGATCCCCAACGAGATGCCCCTGGCTTCGGCCTGGCTCAGGACAGATTGGAAACGTTTCATCTGGATCTTGTCAAATTCCAGGTCCTCGCTGAATGAAGTAAAAACGCCCTCTATGCGCACATTGGCCATATTGGCCACTTGTTCTATAAATTCAAGCGCCTTGTGATGGGGAACGCCGACGCGACCTAGCCCAGTGTCGATTTTTATGTGCACACCTGCTATGCGATTTTGCTGCCGGGCGGCCCGGTCGAGCCAGGCGACAGCGTCCGTAAACACAGATTGAGATATGTTCAGCGCGACAATGTGTTCGGCTTCGGTTTTCGTGTACTGCCCCAGGTTGAGAAGCGGGACTTTTAGACCGGATTCCCGCAATTCGAGAGCTTCCCTGACAATGCCGACGCATAAAGCGTGCACCGGTTCCATCTGCTCCAAATGACGAGCCACCTGGACGGCTCCGTGACCGTAGGCGTTGGCCTTAATAACCGGCATCAGTCTGGTGCGGCTGAACCGGCTGATCTGTTTGATATTGTGACTGACGGCGTCCAGGTCCACCTCAATCCAGGGACCGGAAACATCCTCGATCTTTGCTTTGGAATTGTTCTGAAAGATTCTGGGTTCAGTCATCTTGGACCTGAAAAACGGCATGGAAACGGATTGCGTCTGTTCAATGGGTCAATATTTTGCTCAGGAACAGACGTGTGCGTTCTTGCTTGCAATGGTCAAAAAAATCGTCCGGTGGGGCCGTTTCCACGATCTGGCCCTCGTCCATGAAGATCACCTTGTGGCATACCTCTCGGGCAAATCCCATTTCATGGGTTACCACGATCATGGTCATGCCGTCTTTCGCCAACTGAATCATGACCTCCAGCACCTCGTTGATCATTTCCGGATCAAGGGCCGAAGTGGGTTCATCGAAGAGCATGATTTTTGGCTGCATGGCCAATCCTCGGGCGATGGCGACCCGTTGCTGTTGACCGCCGGAAAGCTGGGAAGGGTAGGAATCCGCCTTTTCATGGATGCCCACTTTCTCTAAAAGCTCGATACCGATTTGTCTCGCCTGATCGGGTTTCATTTTTCTGACTTTGACCGGCGCAAGGGTGACATTTTCAAGGGCGGTCATATGGGGATAGAGATTAAACTGCTGAAAGACAAAACCAATTTCGGCCCGCAGGTCTATGAGGCTGATTTTTTTGTCGTGCACCGGTATTCCATCCACATAGATTTCGCCGGATTGTATCGGCTCCAAGCGGTTGATGCAGCGGATCAAGGTGCTCTTGCCAGACCCGCTGGGCCCGCAAATAACCGCTACCTCGCTCTTTTTTATGTCCAGATCAATATCCTGCAAGACGTGTAAAGGGCCAAACCACTTGTTTACTTTTCTGAAAGTGATCATGTCTCCATTTACCCCACCATACGTTTCCCTTTCTAAAGGGTGCTTTTTTCTGTTGTCATCCTGGCTTCGAGCTGGTTCGAAAACCAAACAAGTGGGTAACAAATCAAGAAATAGAGTATTCCTACCAAACCAAAGACCAGGATGCCTTCCGGGATTCGTTGCACCGTAAACCAACCTACGCGGGTGACGTCGGTCAGCCCGATCACCGAAACAACCGCCGTGTCCTTGATCATCAGAACGTACTGGCCGACCAGGGGCGGCAGGATCGGCCTCAAGGCCTGGGGTACGATAACATAACGCATTTGTTGCCGCCAGCGAAGCCCACTGGAAGCGGCCGCCTCGGTCTGACCTTTTGGTATGGTCTGAATGCCACCGGAGACGATTTCGCAAATATAGGCTGTTCCATAGATGGTAAGGCTCAACACCGCTGAGGTGAAAGCTTCAAGCTGGATGCCCCATTCAGGGAGAATAAAGAAGACTATGAATATCTGCACCAGGAACGGTGTGCCTCTGATGAGATCGACATAGACTGCAAGGACAATGTTAATGCTCCGTATCCGCGTGGAGCGGATGATTCCCAGCAAAAAGCCGCACACCGTTGACATGAGCAGACTCAGCACAGAGACTTGAATCGTCACCCACAGGCCTTTCAGGAAAAAAGGCAGGGATTCTATCAGGTTATGTAAATAAAGACCCCACATAACGTTCTCGTCACCTGTCCTGCTGGAAAATGAGTCGTTGTTGCCATTGTTGAGAAAGAAACTTCAGCACAAAGTAAATCACCAGGTAAAAAGCCGCGGTTGTAAAAAAACCCTCGGCAGGCATGAACCGTTCTGATGCCATCAATTGCCCGGCCCGCGTTAATTCAAAAACCGAGATAAGGGCCAAGAGTGCACTGTCCTTCACCAGAACGATCATCTGCCCCAATAAGGCTGGAATAGTAACACCAATGGCCTGGGGCAGGATAATGTAACGCAGCCGCTGGAACAGAGTCAGCCCGGATGCGGTGGCCGCCTCCAGTTGCCCTTTGGGGATGGACACGATGCCGGCCCGGATGATCTCGGCGGTATAGGCGCCACTGTTCAGGGATAAGGCCATGATACCCGTCTGTGTCTCGGAAAGAGAAAAACCCAGTCCCGGCAGCCCGAAGTAAAAAAAATATAACTGGGCCAAAAGCGGTGTGGATCGGATCATTTCGATATAGGCGATTGCCGGAAAAGACAGAAGCCGTTTGCCCGACAGCCGCATGACACAGGAAATGATGCCCATGAGGATGGCTCCGATCACAGCGACCAGGCAAATCCATGCCGTGTTCCCCAAACCCTGGAGGAACTGTGGCATCATTTCCAAGATGACGCGGAAGTTGAATGTTTTTAACATAATGTATAAGAGGCCGGGGTCCGGATGAACGAACCCCGGTTTTGAAAAGAATCGCTCTTAGTGATCTTTTTTCCAGTCCGTGGTCTTGACCCAGTAGGTCATGTTTTGTTCATACCGGCCATCAGCGCGGATCCAGTCGAAGAAGAGATTGACCCACTCCAACAGGTGCCGGTCCTGGGGACGAACTGCGAAGCACAAAGGCTCGTAGGAAAGCATGGTGGGCAGAACAACAACTGTGCCCGGCGGATAATTGGAGGCCATGGCATGAACCGAGCTTAAATCGGCAATGCCGACATCCGCGTGACCCGCGACCACCGCGTTCATGGCGATGTTGCCGCCACCCTTGTATTCCTTGATCTTCGCCTTTGGCATATGTTTTCTGGCGGTGTCGGTATACGTGGAGCCCAGAAGCGTCGCGATGGTAATGTTTGGCTTGTTGGCGTCCGCGACCGTCTTGATGGGGGATCCCGCTTTGACATACATGACCTGACCCGTGGTATAAAACGGTTTTGTGAAAGAGACTTTGAGCGCCCGTTTGAGCTTCGCGGTCATATCGGCGGCCAGAATATCAGCTTTTTTTGACAACAGAGCCGGGATCAGGCCGTCCCAGTCATAGTCCAGGAACTTGATTTTTACCCCCATTTCTTTGGCCATGAGCCGGCAAAATTCAACGGAACTGCCGGTTCGGTTACCGTACTTATCCACGAAACTGAAGGGAGGTCCCTGGGTTTGCACTGCCACGCGAAGTTCCCCTCGTTTCAGGATATCATCCAGGGTGCCCGCAGAAGCCGAAGACACCATACCCACCGTCAATACCATTGCCAATAGAACCTTTAACGTTTTCCGTAACATCATGATCAATTCCTCCTTTCTGGATTTATAATTTACTCCTACGCCTCTCCAAAACCTGTTTCTTCCTTCACCAAAATTCCCCTTTCAGATAATTCGGCCATAAAAGTTTCATACGGCACATCAAGAGCGGGACTGAGCACGCCTTTGCGCTGGATTTGACCGCTCCCCAACATTTGAGCAACAATGCTTGCAGTGTACCCTACTCCAATGCTCATTGCAAATAGTCCGGTGTCAAGATCCCTCTCGATCATAATGGAACTGGTCAACCATTTTTTTCTGCCATCCTTCAGGCCTTTGAAGACATTATACATGGCAACGATATCTTTCTCGTCATCGCTGTACTGGATCTGGGGCCCGATCAATGTTGTCAGGAATTGATGCGGTGTGATATTGGAATCAAGGCCCGCAAGGGGGTCATCACCCAGAAATCCTAATTCCTTTAAAGGTTGCCAGAAGGCACACCATCCAGGCCAGCGCAGGGAATAGCGTCCTGTCTCCATGATGGAATCCCTGACATTCAAGAGATCTATATAAAATGCGGCGTCGCCATTTGGAATGGCTTCAAGATTTCCAAGCCCAGGAAAGAAAATTTGGTGTATGAACTCGTTATCATGCTGTTTTTCAGCGGGGATTGTCACTTGCTGGCCGTTTTTTATGAAGGTCGACTCTCTTTTTTGGGTGGTCAGGACCATGTCCCAGTTCCAGCTTACTTTGTATTTGAGGGGATTATTGCGGGCCTTTTTTTCCGGAAAACCCCCGCAATAGGAATTGAGCACCTGGAGTGTATCAAATTTTTTGATGGCATGTCCGAAAAGGATGAGATCGATGCCCGGATCAAGTCCGCATTCGGGCATGATGGAAATACCAGCCGCTTTTGCCTGTTCGTCAATCGATGCTCCTCGGTGGAAGTAGTTTGTGCTGACGATGCTGACCCCGGCTTCCAGGGCGGCATCAAAGGCATTGAGCATCAGGGGCGCGGGTAACAGGTCAATGGCCGCATCCACATCTCTGCGGAGAATTTCCAAAATGGAATTCTTTGAAGATGCATCTATCTGAACAAAGTCAATTTTGTCAAGGTCCAGATGGGATCGCATCTGTTCGGGCAGTTCCGTCCGGGTGTCACCGCAAATGATTTTTTCTACAGAGGTGCTCCTGGTCAGATCAAGCAACGCGGCTTTGCCCTGCAGTCCAAGACCGCCCAATAGGACAATGTTCATAATACGCTCCTTATAAAACAAGGTTTTGGATCATTCAGCCTGGCCTCGGATTAATTCTCCACCTTGATCTTGAGATAGAGATCACCACGGCGTAAATCGTTGATCCGTTTTCCCATTCCCTCCAGGCGGAGGCTGGTCCCATCCCGTACCCCCGGGGGGATCGTCACCGCAAAGATTCTCTTCTGAAAACCCCATGGAATATTGACCAATTTCCGCGAACCAACCTGTGCTTCCAGAGGAGTAACGGTCAAGGTTCCATAAAGATGCGGATCATCAACAGGAGAGGAGGTATGAATAACCTGCAGGCGATGCGTTTTCTTCTTTTCCGTGGATCGACGCATAGTCTGGGTAAGTCCTAGTTCAGGGAGTTTGAGAAAGAGCTTCAGGAAAAGCATACCCGCCAGGAATCCCCCGATATGGGCCCACCACGCAACGCCGCCACCCTGTGAAGGAGTCCCTGCCGCGCTGAGGAACTGCAGCAGAAACCAGAGCCCCAGGAAAATATAGGCCGGGATTTCAAAGAACAGGGGAAAGAAGAATACCGGAATAAGGGTAAGGACTTTTGCTCCCGGATAGAGAATAAAGTAGGCCCCCATGACCCCGGCGATGGCACCGCTGGCCCCGATGGTGGGCACCTGGGAGTGCCAGTTCAACATGAGGTGGGAAAGGCCGGAAACCAGGCCGCACAGCACATAAAAGAGAAGATAGCGGAAAGGTCCCAGGCGGTCTTCAACATTGTCTCCAAAGATATAAAGAGACCACATATTCCCGAGGAGGTGCCAGAAGCCACCGTGAAGAAACATGAAGGAAAAAAAGGAGAATACCTGCTGAGCGGGGGAAAAATAGGCGCTGATTTCCGGTACGGAATACCGCACGGGAACAAGGCCGTAGGTGACAAAGAATCGCCGTAAATCAGGACCGTGGGCAAGCTCGATCAGGTAGACAAACACGTTCGCGCCGATGATCAAACTGTTCACGACGGGATAGTTGCGGGACCGAATGGTGTCTCGTATGGGTATCATGGGATTGCCAGCACCTTTTATAACGCAAGGCCCAATCCAAAATCAAGAGGGTTTAGGAGGAGTCAAAAAAATGACGCGGCTTTCTCTTTTTTGCAGGATCCTGTGAAGAGCCCGGCAAGGTCCATAAAGAGAGAATATGCAATATAAACAAAGCATTATGATGAAATACATGCGCGAGACAACCAGATTGGGAACGTGGCACGGGATGTGCTTAAAGATAAACGAAGGGTTCCTACCCGGGTTCAAGGCTCAGCGGTTCAAGGTTGATTGCGGAACCGCTGAACCGCTGCACCCGGCGTCTCTGTGGCAATGAACACCTGGAGGATACCATGAAAAGGTGGAAAAAGGCACTTCTCTGTCTGGGAGTGGCGGGCATGATCACCATTTCCCTGAGCGCATTCAGAGAAACAAACGCGGAAAACGATGCTCAGCAGTACCGCCTGCCGGAAGGGGTCTATGTTGATCTCACCAGAGATTTTTATGAAGCCCTTCGAGGCACGACCGAAGGCGGGAACAAGGTCTACACCAACAATATGTCCGACGAATACCTGCGGCAGATTGCTGTTTCGAGCACATTCACGGTGCGGACCAACTTGCAGATTATCAAGCAACAGGAGCGGATCATTCAACTGCTTCAGTCCATCCGCAACCGGGGAAAATAGCGATTTCCATGCACCTGCACAAAACCAGCGTATATTTCGTGGTTGTGTTTTTCCTGGCAATGGCTGGCACCCTGTTGTGCATCCCCAGCGCAATAGCAGGGAACCGGGCTGTGGACGTGTACCTCCAAACCCAGGAAACAGCATGGAGTGTTGTGCTGAAACTCGCCCATCCCGGTTCGTATACCATTGCTTCCACCGCGCCTCGAGAAATCCTTCTGAACGTGGACAACACTGTCCCTGGCGCACTTTTTCTGAAGCACCTCGAGAAGTGGGAACATTTGTTGGAAGTGATGCCGGGCAAAGGAAGCGGTCTCCGTCTCCTCATGAAATTTCCCAACCCCGTGAGAGAGGTGCGCAGTGCCTGGGTTTCGGAGGAAAAACTGCTCTCGCTCAGATTTTTCCTGAAGGGGAAAAAGGGGGGCAGGGAAACTCGCGCGGTTTCAGGGCCGTGCACGTTGGAAGACCTCCGTTTCGGGATCAGGAAGAAATTCGTGCGGTCGGTCATGGATCTGACATCGAGGCCTTTGTGGCGTTTTTCGTTCACCGGAACGGACGGGGTGCACATAGGATTGAAAGGCGTAAAAAGCGGTCTTGGAACGCGAAAGGTTGTTCCCGGGAAAGGGATCAGGGAGGTAAGCGTGCAAACGAGACCTGGAGAGCTGGGGATCGCACTGCAGTTCAAAACCAGGCAAAATGGTTTCAGACTATACTGGCTGGAAACAGGGAGTCGATTGGTGCTGGATTCCTCCCGTGTTCTCGATAAAACATTCGGAGAAAACATACTGCTGCCTTCCTGGTTTGGGAAACCGGAGAAACCGTCTCCGGAAAGGGCCGCTGGTGTCCTGCCGGGCAAATCGATCCTGCAGGAGGCCATGCCGGAGACATCGCCGGTGATC
>JAFDGR010000013.1 GCA_019309145.1 Deltaproteobacteria bacterium
GCTCAGAACGGGGCCTCATAGGCGAACGCATGAATCCCCCTGAACGCTTCAGCACTGATATTTTGTCGAGCAGGGATTCCTTCCGGATGATCAGGCCCGAAGAATATGATGCATTCGGAATTGATCCTGCTGACATCCCGTTGGGCACTTTTCCCGCGCTGAAGCACCCTTCACAGCTTCCCAGCACCTATGGGGGGAATGCCTATGGCTTTGGAATCTTTGAAAGTTCTGACCGGCTGAGTCTGAAAGACATTGAATTCATACAATCCTTATCCTTTGATAACCCTGATGAAATCAGGACACACTACAAGAGCCTGAATGAGCTCTACCGGAAAACCGGCATCCTGATCCGTTTCTCGTCCAAAGGCAAGCCTTATTACCTCATCCCGGTTCATCTGGTGTCCAGTTCCCTGTCCCATATCCAATCGAAGCTGAATGAGATTGAAAAAGTTATTACCTTTCACAAGAAAAAGTACCTGAAAGAACATTATGACATCGGCCTGCTGGCGCAACAGGACGACTTCATTGTGCGTGAGCTTTCTCTCCGGTTTAAAGAACACCGCTTTTTCATTTTTGACTCCCTCAAAAGTATGACCGCTCTAGCGCAGCCACTGGATCTTGTCATACTGACCAAGGACTTCTATGCCTTTCTTCTCTCCGAAATCGGGACCTCTTTTCCGGGAAAAAAGCTGACCAGGACCCGGCTGCAGCAATATGCTACCCATATGCTCTGGAAAATCTATAACCTCCTGGC
The DNA here is from genome assembly GCA_019309145.1 of Deltaproteobacteria bacterium. GTDB lineage: Bacteria > Desulfobacterota > DSM-4660 > Desulfatiglandales > Desulfatiglandaceae > B46-G9. The sequence goes on from JAFDGR010000013.1 coordinate 755, forward strand.
CCCGGAAGGCGAACTGCTTGTCCTCGCCACCAGATATAGCCCGAAAACGAACCGAACTTCGAAGATCATCTTCAAAAATGCCTTGGAAAGAAAAAACTTCGCGCTCTTTACTCACCTCTTCAAGACCAAAAAAAGGTATCGGTCCATAGGCCCCTCTCTGCAGGCAAACCTCTTTGACTTCCAGAAATATCTGAGTGGGGCCTCGGTACAGCCGGAAGTCATCAGCAAGCTTCTGGGTGGAAAAGACTTCCAAACCATGACCCTTGATGAAATTCAGCGTCTCCCTTACCTGGATAGGAGCCTTGAGGAATCCCCGCTCCTTCGTGATCAGGAAAAAACCTGGTCTCACCTTCTTTCCCGATTCTTCGACAAGGTCTTTCTGAAACCCCTGACCCCCCAGCCGGTTATAGAAGAATGGCAGAAACGTTTTACCTGCGTTGATTATACTCCCCATTACATGCTTCTCTACCTTGGGCAAAAAAAAGTCTATCCTGCCTCTGTGGATGAAATACGAGAGGACGTGCTCAATTCAAGTCTTGCCGGTTGTCAACTCCCTTTTCTGGCAGAATACCGGGACACGTTTGACTATCTCATCAGCACCCTCCAGATAGTAAAGGAGCTCAAGACCGGTTACCGCGAGACGTTCCCCCAGATTCTCCACGACCGGCTCATCCAACCCCTTGAAAACAAAAGAAGACGCTTCATCGCTCTCAACCACGTTATGAAACTGGTGAACAAGATTTCTCGTCTCCAGAAAGTAGAAGGCTATCTGAATCCCGATCAAAAAGAGGGTCCCCGCACCAAAATACTTGAGAACCTTGCCGTGTTTCCCTTTTTTGGTTTTTCTGAGCAGGAGATCAGGGAAATCATCCTCATCGTTATCGGCCACAGCACTATGGGCCGAATCATCTCCGGCAAATTGAATGAACGAAGCCTGAAATCCCTTTCAGACCTCGCCCGTCGGTACGACCGGCAACAGGCATTGAATCTTCTCCGCTATTGCCGGCTGATGACGCTCGCTGAAACCGTCGCGGCAAAAGGGGGACCCATCACCACGAAAAGATTGATCGAACTCTTTGATATTTATGAAACCACCTTCAAAGTGGTCACAAACAAGGATCTCGACTGGGACGTCCTGATGGATGAAAAAACAAGTTCTACCAGGGGTATTCGCGACCTGTTGATTCAAAGAATCCTCATGATGACAAACCACTTTGAATTCCTCCACACCTGGCCGGAACTTTCTGAAAAAGGAACAATGGAAAAGGAGGCGCTTGCGGACTACGACAGGGAGAAGCTGGACAGGATAGAAGACGTCATCACCGTGGTCGGCACCCTCGAATATTTCGTAAACTCCTTTCTTAACTCGGATCCGCTCCAGTTCCCTGCGTTCTCCAGAAAATTCCTTGATATGGAATTTCACGGGACCTCCCATCTCTTCGAAAAGATGGATTCCCGGATCGTTTTTATTCTCCTGTGGATTACCGTGAACGTGGTTCCCGGTGAGGTGATCAACTTCAATCCACTCCTGGCGGATGTGGACTCTGCCCTCCTGGAAGAACGGGTAAAGGATCTGGAAAACGAAGCCAGGAGGATCAACATCCGCTACCTGGACCTCCCCACCCTGGAACAGCTGAGCAGTCAACTCTATCACCATGGTTCAACATTCATCGTGGGAACCGGATTCCAGTTGCGGATTAATACGGAAACGGGCGCCCTTGATGTGGGATATGTGGACCTGGAAAGAGATATCAGCGCTCTGGAATCGTTGCTCGGGGACCTTCAGGAAAAAACAACGTCAGAAATATCCACTGCGGTGTTGACGAGACTGGAGGTTCTCTTTTTCCACCTGGAAAGTTTCTCCCAGAGCCACCGAAGGCTCCTGGACCAGCTCGGCGTTGAGTCGAAGCTTCCCGCAAAGCAGAAGAAATGGTACCAAGCGGTGGAAAAGATCCGGGAAAAATTGTTGAGCAAATTCCGCAAAGCCCTCTTTGATCCGACAACGTTCTTCACAGACATCAGTCGCTTTTACACCCACGCCCCTGCGCTCACGGGCTTCCTTCTTCCCGAGCTTACCGCCCTGCGTGATCTGAACGTATCCGGTCGTCTCTATCTCAAGTCTTCCATTATCGACTACATCCTTGCTACCGCAAGAAAGATGCAGGCCCTCGTGCTTCGAGACAGAAAAGAATTCCAGGATTTCGGTTTCCTGCACAGGCTGGCCCAGCGTGAATTTGGCCCCATGGCCACAGGAATTATCGGAGTCAGTCAATCACAGCTCAACCAGCTTGAACAAATCGTTGAGGGGCTCCGCCGGATCCCCCCCCTGTTTGACGCCCTGATCAGATCTTTTCTCTTCCAGGACATTGGTCGTATCCCGTCCCTCAGGCAGAAATACCAGGGCAAGTATGATCCCGCCGACTTCTCTGAAGCAGGGGCATTTTTCCTCGAAAAGGAAAATATTGCGGAGCAATATGACCTGGACAAGGACACGGAACGTTTTCTTCTCTTTCTCGTCAAATACCACAGCCTTCTCCACCACATTGTCCGGGGAGAGATAGCCCTGGACGCCCTCGAAAAAATCATTTCTCCAAACAATAAGGACCTTTTCGACGCGTTCTTCGTCTTTTCATTTGCCATGCTCTCCGCTCTCCGAGAAGACCTGATGCTTGAAGACCTTGCCGGCCGTCTTTTCGAAATCAGGGATATGTGCCGAAAAATATTGGACGGAGAAACGACCTTTCAACAAGAGATGGATGCTATTTATGCGCGCAAAGGTGATCTCTATCATGGTCTTGAAGATTACCAGATGAAGGGACTTCCCTCCCATGTTCCACCGTCAAACTACATCGCATCCCATGGATGGAAGCAGCGGAGTGCGGCCCAGTGCATCGCCTCAGGGAAAATGATCCTTGCCCTGGAACGTCTTCTTCGGCTCCGGGGGATCCACTACATCGGTTTTTACGACCTTTTTCAGTGCATCCTCAAGGTACCCCTCAAGTTTATCTATACCAAGCGCCATTTCTCCGGCGTCGGCTACGCCACCTATGAAAAGGAGCTTTTCGAGGCACTGCGTCTTTACAATAGTCTCCAGAATCTCGGCGAACCGGTACGCCATTTCATCCTGGATCTCCTCATCAAGGACCGGGTGCGTATTTATGGCTATGAGAAAATCAGCGGATACCTGAATTATGAAAACCAGGTAAAACTCCTCCTCATCGGCCTCCTGGCCACGAGAAAAAAGAACCTGCGCGATGTTCCAATTACCCTGAATTTTCTTCCCATGGATGAGGATATCCACAACCGTTACGAGGCGGTGAACGATTTCCTCAACCGGCTCCCCATTGAGAAAATATGGGGAACGCATTATCAGGTTAAGCAGTTCTTCAAGGCCAAGACCGGCATCCTGATAAACCGTGAAGAGAACCAGAGAGTCCTCTCCGTGTGTTTCAGGGATCCTATTCACTTTGACCAAAAAGTGGCCCATATCAACAGCATCAATGACGTGGAACAACTCAAGAACTATTTTCATTACAGCTTGCGCTCTCTGCGAAAATACCCCTTTCATACCGAAGATTATGAGCTACGCCTTGAACAGGTCTATGAGGAAAGGCTGAAACAGATTGCCGAACTCATTCTGACCCAAATAAAAAAGCAGATGGCGCTTCTTGATACCTTTGACGAACTCCATCACCTGGTAAAAGATCTTGAATCACGAAGCCTCGAATTGGGCTTCACGGAAGAGCAGCGGCACCGGCTGAAAGACATGTACGAACTCAGAAAGGATATTCTCAAGCGTGACAAGCTCAGGGAACTTGAAAAGACCATCAGCGTCATTCAGCAAAAACAGGAATTGACTGACTTCTGGAACAGTACCAAGTGGTATCTCCTGCACAATCGTGTCTTCCTGGGAAAAGATTTCGAGTTCATTGTGGCAAGAAAGTTTGATGAGGCCTTCGAGCGTCTTTCCCATTCCTGACAGTGCCCTTCATTCCCCGATTCCGAACCTCTCCCCACTTTGCCGGGGCTTCTCTCATTAGCCCTGCTCACACGAAACACCTTCGTCTCGCGGGCTTTTTTCATTGAAAGCACGGGAAAAATGTTGACAAAAACCAAAAATGTTCATAAGTATGAACAGTTTTGGTTTTTGCAGGTGGGAGCGAAGTGGAACTTCAAACAGCGAAAGGAGGTGCCGGATGAAGGAAGCGAAGGATTTCTATGCACGGTTATCGGAAAAGGGGGTCTCACGAAGGGATTTCATGAAGTATTGCGGCATGCTCACCGCCACCATGGGATTATCCGCGTCATTTATTCCCAAGGTTGCGGAGGTATATGCCGCGCCCAGGCAACGACCACCGGTTATTTGGCTCCAATTTGCCGAATGCACGGGTTGCTCTGAGGCGCTCCTTCGCGCCATGTATCCCTGGATCGATGAGTTATTGCTGGAGATCATCTCCGTCGAATACCATGAAACCATCATGGCGGGAGCAGGTCACCAGGCCGAGGACACCTTGAAGGCCGCGGTGAAAAAGTACCAGGGGAAGTTTATCTGCGTGGTGGAAGGTGCCATAGCCACGAAATACAACGGTGCTTATGGCAAGATCGCCGGCCACACGTTTCTTGAGTTGGCAAACGAAGTCTGCAGGAAGGCAGGGGCTGTCATCTGTATGGGCACATGCTCTTCCTATGGAGGAATCCAGGCCGCCGCGCCTAATCCCGGAGGGTACAAAGGCGTGGGAGACGCTCTCGGCATCAAGACTGTCAACATCCCCGGATGTCCCCCCAACCCCGTCAATTTTGTGGGAACGGTGGTGAACTACCTGCTTTTAGGCAAGCTCCCTGCCCTGGATGATCTAGGAAGGCCGCTCTTTGCCTACGGAAAAACGATTCATGACCAGTGCCCGAGAAGGTCCCATTACGAAAACGACGAATTCGTCACCGAATTCGGATCAAAAGAGGCTGAAATGGGATACTGCCTCTACCAGATGGGATGTAAAGGACCTGATACGTACAACAACTGTCCTATTGCCAAATTCAATGACGGTACCAGCTTTCCCATTGAGGCCGGTCATCCCTGCATCGGCTGCAGTGAGCCTGATTTCTGGGACAAGATGACGCCGTTCTTCCAGGCAGCAGAATAAGTTGGCCGTACATTGGACCTGAACCGTTACGTACGCTTACAGAAAGAGAGGAGACAATATGAGCAAGAAAATCACCATAGATCCCATTACCAGGATTGAAGGTCACCTTCGCATCGAAGTGGAGGTAGCAGGAGGAAAAGTCGTCAATGCCTGGAGTTCCGGGCAGATGTTTCGTGGTATTGAGGTTATTCTGAGGGGGAGGGACCCACAAGACGCCCCACTCTTCACCCAACGCACCTGAGGCGTCTGAACGATGACGCATTACCTGTCCTCGGTGAGGGCAGTCGAAAACGCAGTAGGTGTCCAGATCCCTGAAAACGCAAGGATCGTTCGGAATCTTCTCCATGGTGCCCAATTCCAGCACGACCATATCATCCATTTTTACCATCTCCACGCCCTGGACTGGGTGGATGTGGTCAATGCCTTGAAGGCAGATCCCAAGAAAACAGCGGCGCTGGCAGACAACGTGAGCAATGATCCGAAAGGGGGGGCTGTTTATTTCAAGGAAGTCCAGCAACGGATCAAAACCTTTGTGCAAAGCGGCCAGCTCGGCCCTTTCACAAACGCCTACTGGGGACACAGCGCTTACAAACTGCCCCCGGAGGCCAACCTGATGGCGACGGCCCATTACATTGAAGCTCTCCGCCTGCAGGCAAAAGCGGCAAGGATGCACGCCATCTTCGGGGCGAAAAACCCGCACCTGCAAAGTTTTGTGGTTGGTGGGATAACGAGTGTGAAAGACCTGACCCCCGATCGCATTGCCGAATTCCTGTACCTGTGGAAGGAAACACAGGAGTTCGTCAAGAACGTGTATCTCCCTGATATCCTTGCAGTAGGCTCTTTTTACAAGGAGTGGGGCAGCCTTGGCGGAACCACAAACTTCCTCGCCTGGGGCGATCTCCCCCAATCGGCCAAAGAACCCGAGAGCCTTTTCATGCCCAGGGGCGTGATCTTCAACCGCGATCTCAAGGGCGTCCAGATGGCGGATCAGGACAAAGTGACCGAGCACGTGGCACATTCCTGGTACAAGGGATCCACCGAACACCATCCCTACAAGGGTGAGACAGATCCCCAGCACGGTGATTATGACCCTGAAGACAGATACAGCTGGATCAAGGCCCCGCGGTATGAAAAGGAACCCTGCGAAGTGGGACCACTGGCGCGGGTGCTCGTGGCCTATGCCCGCGGGAAAAAAGAGGTGAAGGATATTGTTGATACTGCCTTGAACAAACTAAGCATCCCGGTAACAGCACTGTTCTCGACCCTCGGAAGGACTGCCGCCAGATGCCTCGAAACGGTGGTGATCGGGGATGCCATGGAAGGATGGGTCATGGAGCTTGTGGGAAACCTGAAAAAAGGAAACGCCAAGACCTATCAAAAATGGACCATGCCCAACAGCGCAATGGGGTGCGGGCTCAATGACGTGGCCAGGGGATCACTTGGCCACTGGATTGAGATTGAAAACAAGAAGATCAAGAACTACCAGCAGATCGTCCCGTCTACCTGGAACCTCGGTCCCCGGTGTAAAAATGGAAAGCTGGGACCGGTGGAAGAATCCTTGATTGGGACACCGGTAGCTGATCCAAAACGCCCCCTGGAAATCCTGAGAACGGTACATTCCTTCGATCCGTGCATTGCATGCGCGGTTCATGTGATTGATCCCAATTCAAACGAGATTTACAAAGTAAAAGTCCTGTAAAGCCAACCACTGGAACCCTTTTGACTCCCGTCGGAGTCCAAAAGGGTTCCTTTTTTTTTCAACAAGCTTGAAGAGGCTGCTTATGCCTCACCTTCCCAGAATACTGCAAGCAATTTGCTGGCTGCGGTATATTGTCGACCACCCGCGCCGGATCATCCTGCTCTATCTCCTGGTGACCTTGCTCTTCGCGTTCCAGCTTCCGCGGTTGCAGTTTCAGACAGGGATTTACGATCTAGTCATCGAGGATCTTCCCCAAACGAGGGTTTACAACGAATTCAAAAAGACCTTCGGCCCGGAAGAACTCATTCTCGTGGTTGCCAAGGCAAAAGATGTTTTTCAGCCTGCGACATTCAAACAACTCGCTGATTTATCAGTAAAACTTTCCCAAATAAAAGGAATAAAGCGAGTCATCAGCCTCCCCGGCATCAAGAAGGCAATGGATGTGACCGGCTCTATTCCTCTGGAGCGTTTTGAGGAATTAATAACCCCGGTGAAGCTCTTTCAAAAAAATCTCCTTTCCAGAGATCACAAAACGACGGTTCTCTCCCTGGTCCTGGAAGATATCAAGGAGAAAAGGAGCACCATCGCTTCCCTTGAACAAATCTGCAATGAGCAACGCCAAGGACTTTCTCTTTACCAGATTGGCATGCCCGTTGTGGCAGATGCCCTTGCCCGGTACACCAAGAATGATTTCTTCCGGCTTCCTCCGCTCACGATCATCATTATTGCCCTCGTTTTGTTTCTGTTCTTGCGAAGCGTTGGAAGAATACTCATTCCCCTTGGTTCGGTTCTCATGGGTCTTCTCTGGACGTTCGGACTGATGTCCTGGACCTCCACCCCTCTTTCCATGCTCACCATGATCGTCCCGGTATTTCTCCTCGCGGTGGGGACCGCTTACTGCATGTATACCCTTCCCGCATACCGGCGTGCGGCCAAAAAATTTACCTCACCCTCCGAGGCGGCTTATCAGTGCTTTTCTGAACTCAAGTTCCCCACTTCACTCGCCGTCCTTACAACCATTATCGGGCTGGGGTCTCTCCTCGTAAACCACATTGAAGCAATTCGGCAATTCGCCCTGTTCTCCTGCTTTGGGATACTGAGTATGCTTGTCATCATTCTCACGTTTCTCCCCGCTGTCCTTGCGACTCTTCCACTGCCCCGGGAGACGAAACCCCGGCGGGCGGAAAACAGTCAGGCTTTTTTAGCCGGGATCCTTGACAGGATTGTCGATATTAATATTCATTCCCAGAAAATTACGCTGCCCCTGCTTGCATGCGTCACCATCTTCGGTCTGGCGGGTATTTTTCAAATCCGTGTTGAGACAAATCCCGTTGACTATTTCAGGGAAAACACACCGGTGCACAAGCACTTTTTCGACATCTCCAGGAATCTGGCCGGCAGTTTTCCCCTGAATGTGGAAATCGACAGTCACCAGGAAGACTTCTTTGAGCGGGCTGATCATCTCAAGCTGATCGAAAAAATCCAGACATTCTTCTCAACCCTTCAAGGGATTGACAAGACCATATCATTTGTTGATTACCTGAAACTCGTCAATTACGCTTCCAACCATTACAAGGATTCTTCTTACGCGGTCCCCAGTGAGGATTTCGAAGTACGCATGCTTATGAACGATTTCAAGACTATGCTCGGGGAGGATTTGTTTCAGCGGTTCATGGGAAAGGATCTCTCGAAGCTCAATATCCTCCTGCGAACCCATATTTCCAGTTCCTCAGATTTCCTGGAAACACAAGAAAAAATTGAATCCTATCTCCGCGATCACCTGCCGAAACAATTCACTTCCCGGGCCACCGGAATCGGCGTGGTCATATCTCACACCAGCCGTTTTCTCACCACCGGTCAAATCAAGAGCCTCTTTCTCACCCTCATCCTCATCTTTACTATCATGATGGTCCTCTTTCTCTCTTACAAGGTGGGCTTTGTCGCCATGCTTCCCAACCTGTTTCCCATTATCGTCAACTTCGGCATGATGGGATGGCTCAAAATTCCCCTCTCCATGGTGACCAGTCTGGTGGCCAGTATCGCCATCGGATTGGCCGTGGATGATACGATCCACTACCTGTTCAATTACAACAAGCATTTCAAAATTGACCTGAAAAAACGCGAGGCGCTCCGGAAAACCATCCAGCACATGGGGAGCCCTATTCTTTTCACCTCGCTCACCATCAGTCTCGGATTTTCCGTTCTTCTTTTTTCCAGCTTCAAACCAACGGCCATTTTCGGGTTGATGATGATTGTTACCATGCTCTCCGCTCTTGTGGGAGACCTCATTCTCCTGCCTTCACTGATGCTCCACGTGGAACTGGTGACTATCTGGGATCTCCTGCGAATCAAGCTTGGAAAAGATCCGCAGAAAAGCATTCATCTGTTCGACGGTCTTTCCAGATCACAGGTACATTACATCCTGATGGCCGGTGGTCTAAAGCAGCTCAGAGCCGGTGACATTCTTTTCAGGAAGGGAGAAATGAGCGATTCCATGTATGTGGTGATTTCCGGGGATCTGGATGTGGTAGATATCCCATCCTCTGCACAGGAGGCAGGCGGCACTTCCAACAATACCAGAATCATCAACACCCTTCACCGGGGTGATGTTTTCGGGGAAATGGGGATGATCCGCTCATGCAAGAGATCTGCAACCGTGATGGCGTCCACCCCTGCAGAGCTCCTCGTCATCAATGACAGAATGCTCCGAAGACTCCAGTCCCTCTATCCTCCGACAGCCCGAAAAGTCTTTAAGAACTTGATGACCATCGTTTGTGACCGGCTGGAAAGACTGACCGAATGCTACCTGGAGGATTCAGCCACAGATACCTGTACCAGTGTCATCTCGAGGAACTTTTTCAGGATCATGCTGAACAAGGAGATCGCTGAAGCAACCCGACACGAGACGCCGCTCTCCCTTGTTGTCTTCAAAATCAATGATTCCGATGAGCTGGGTGAGGCGAACCCGGAGGAAATGGACCATTTTATGAGCGGCGTAGGAACCTTTCTCAAGGCATCATTCCGGAACGTTGACATCGTATGCCGTTACGATCACCGGCTTTTCACCATATTGATGCCCCATACGGCCGAGGACAGCGCTAAAACGGTGTGCGCCCGCGTCATCGGTCTGCTTTCAGACCACCCCTTTCGGTTGCATGGTGCCCTCCGAGCAGTCAAGGCCAGTTTCGGCGTGATCTCCTATCGTGCCGGAGACCCGGAAACAGCAGATGGTCTCATAAAAAGGGCACTCCTCGCACGTCCAACAACCCTTTCAGCGGACAAAAATGGTCAAGAAGTGGTTGATAAGCCTTAGAAAAGACTTGATAAGCAGCAGGAACATGAGATATAGTGTTAAACATGCATGAACATGAACCTCCACGCATTCTGGTTCTCGGTGTCGGGAATATCCTCTTTTCCGATGAAGGGGTGGGCATTCGCGTCATTGAAGCCATCCAGGAGCGGTATGCTTTCCCGGCTCACGTGACCGTGAAAGATGGTGGCACCCTGGGCATCCATCTCCTGGGGACCATTTCCCCTGTAGACTATCTCATCGTGGTGGACGTCATACGAAATGGAGGGCAACCTGGTTCCCTCTATCGCATCACCGGAGATGCAATACCAAAACGCATTTTTGCAAAGAATTCTTTGCATGATGTGGATTTCCTAGAGGCCCTGACCCTGTGCCAGGCCCTTGATGGAGTACCCGAAACGGTTATTGTGGGTGTGGAACCGGTGGACATAGAATCAGTGAGTATTGCATTGACCCCGCTCATCCAGGAAAAAGTGGATCCACTCATCGAGATGGTTCTCGCAGAACTGGAAGCCCTCGGGGTCAAACCGGAAATGACTGCAGAAAGGATCACCTGAATCATGTGTCTGGCTATTCCCGCGAAGATTGTGGAGATTAAAAACGACATGGCCACCGTTGACATGGAGGGCACCAGGAGAGAGGCAAGCCTCCTCCTTATTGAGAACCCTGCACTAGGGGACTATGTGATGATCCACGCGGGTTTTGCTATCCACAAGATCGACGAAGCCGAGGCCATGGAATCACTCAGGATTCTCCGTGAACTGGCGTCTTTCGGGGAACCGGTTTAGTGTCTTATGTGCTTGACATCTGCAACATGGGTTTTGTATATTTCAAACCGAATGCCAAGGTGTTAAAGAACGTACTGAAAGGAGGTGAAAGCGCAAATGAAGAAGAAATCGCTGACGGTTTTACTCGTGGCTTTAACGGGCCTGTTGTTTCTCGCCGTGGGGGTGCTTGTTGCGGCTGATGTTCCTGACCAGATCACCATCCAGAACACGGGATACAAGAAGGATAAGAAAGGCCCGGTGCATTTCAGCCACAAGAAACACCACGCCGACTACAAAGTGGCGTGCACTGAGTGCCATCACAACTATGAAAATGGCAAAAACGTCTGGAAGGAAGGAGATCCGGTCAAGCCCTGCAAACAGTGCCACAACCCTTTGAAAAAACAGGGAAAGGTTCCAAAACTGCAGAACTCCTACCACAAAAATTGCAAGAGCTGTCACAAGGCTCTTGCCAAGGCCGGGAAAAAGACCGGGCCTTTCAAGAAATGTAACCAGTGCCATCAGAAGAAAAAAAAGTCTTAAGGGAGTAAAAAAAACCGTCCATCCAACAAACAAGCCGTCCCCCTGTTGCGCAAGGGACGGCTTTTCTTTTTCCGGAGTGCCGGGTTAACCTCTTTCTTGTTGCAATAAAAAAGCGCCGCGTCCCCATCCGGGGAGCGCGGCGCTTCTTGTTGCCGAAAATGGGACGCTTAGACTTCCGTCACCGTGATTGCTTCCTGGTCACACACCTCAACGCAGCTTTCGCACCCGAGGCACTCCTCGGCATTGACCGGTTCGGATTTTCCGTCCACCATTTCATAGACGTCAACAGGACAAACCTCCACACATTCTTCACACCCTTCACACTTGTCTTTGTCCACTACAACTTCGTAGCCCATCTCCAAAATCCTCCTCAATTATAAATTGGTTCCTTTTTCGGTGTTCTCGCACCAGTACGTCATTTTCATAAACCAGCATGGCCGGTCCCTAAGTAATCCCCGCCTCCTCCCGGACATTAAAATTCGGAGCAGTTATCCGGCCCCTTCCGGAGGCTCTTCTTACGGTAAATCACGAAAGCGCTTTTAACAGAGCAGAGCCGGAGTTGTCAAGCTCTTTTCTCGCGATAAGATCAGGCTCCCACTTCCTCCTTAATGGAAACGGCCATCTTGAAAAGCACGGTCAACACGAAAAATCCGGTCGCCCAGATGCCCAAGGTGATCAGTATCTCCGGTGTGGTTGGCCAGTATTCAAAGACCTTGTCAAACGGATTGGGGATAAAGCCGCCGATGACCAGACCGAGTCCCTTGTCTATCCACGTGGCAATAATCACGGCGATGCATGCCACCAGCAAGGTGTCTTCCTTCCTTCTCGTGGCAGGGATGATCAAAAGCACGAGTGCCACCACGCTCGCCACCGCAAATGCCCACATCCAGGGAACCAGCTTGCCGTATCCATCAAGCCCGGCAAAAAGGTACACGAGGGTATGCATATGGCCCGGGATCTGGCTGTAAAAGGCGGTGAATACTTCCATGAGGAAGAAAAAGATGTTCAGGATAAAGGCGTATGTAATAATACCGCCAAGGGTCCTCAGTTGTTTCTCACCCGGATCAAACTTGCTCACCTTCCTGATAATGAGACAGATAATGAGCAGGAGGGCCGGCCCTGAGCAGAATGCGGAGGCCAGAAAGCGGGGTGCCATGATGGCGGTCAGCCAGAAGTGTCTCCCCGGCAGGCCGGCGTACAGAAATGCCGTGACCGTATGGATACTGAAGGCCCACGGGATGGAAATGTAGATCAATACCTTGACCCAGGTCTGATAGTGCACCCCTTTCCGCTCCGCTGCCAAGACATTCCATCCGATCAGGAGATTCAAAATCATGTATACGTTCAATACGATCATGTCCCAGAACAAAATGGACCTTGGATGGGGATACATGATGATATTCAACATCCTGGTGACTTGCCCAAGGTCTACCATGATAAAAAGTCCACACATGAGAACGGCAACAATGGCCATGAACTCGCCCAGGATTGTAAGCCTCCCGAATGCCTTGTAATCATGGAGATAAAAAGGCAATACCACCATGACCCCGCTGGCCGCAATTCCAACAAGATAGGTGAGCTGAGAGATGTAAAGCCCCCAGGACACGTCCCTGCTCATGCCGGTAATCCGTAAACCCACCTTGAACTGATAAAGGTAGCATGCAAGACCTATGGTCATCATGACAAGCAGAAAAATCAGCCACCCCCAGTATTTCGGTCCACCTTTTATCGCCCTGTCCAGCATATGAGCACCTCACACTATATAATATAATAAACGTTAGGACTTGTTCCCAATTCAGTCTTTCGCCGAATGGCAAAATGCTTCCGGAGTGCCTGGCGCACATTGGATTCCGGATCCGCCAAGTCCCCGAAGATAAGCATATCCTTCTTGATCTTGTTTGCCGCCTCCACGCAGGCAGGGAGCTGTCCTTTGGCCAGTCTCTCGTCACAGAAGGTACACTTTTCCACCACCCCCTTCGACCTTGTGGGAAATTCGGGATTGGTCGGAAAATCCGGATTCAGATCCTTTGGTGCCAGCCTCGGGTCTCCCCAGTTGAAGCTCCTGGACCCATACGGGCATCCAGCCATACAAAACCGGCATCCGATACACCGGTGCCAGTCCATCATGACGATCCCGTCTTCCCGCTGCCAGGTGGCGCCCGTGGGACAGACACGGCAACACGGGGGGTTCGAACAGTGGTTACAGAGCAGGAGGAAATCCTTGTGTTTGACGTCGTCCGCCACATACTCATGTTCCTGGTCCGGGAAGGCGTGTCCGAATTCTTCTTCCCAGATCCACTTGATCTCGACCTTGGGATCCCCAAATTCCGGTACGTTATGGACTTGATGACATGCTTCTCTGCATTTCTTCATGATCTCTTCGGTCATCCGACGCATGTCGATCACCATGGCCCATCTTTTCCCCTCCATCAGGGGAAGTGCTGCCTCCACCTTTCCCGGGGCCAGGAGCTCAAAAGCGCTCTTCGCCCCCAGTCCCGCCAACGCGGAAAGACCGGCGATCTTTAAAAATTGTCTTCTGTCAACACCCATCACTTGTTCTCCTTCGGTTCAAGATGACAATCCCAGCAGTATGGGTCCATATCCACGTAACCATGGCATTGATCACAAAACTTGGACTTGTTTGAATGGCAATCCAGGCAGGTCATCTGCAGGCTCTTATAATACACTTTCCCGTCGGCGGTCTTCATATACCGTTCGCCGTCACGAACCACGGTTTGGCGCCAGTCGTCCAGGAGATGCATATGATTCCTTCTCATATAGGCGGTGTCAGCAACGCATTTTTTTGCCTCTTTTGCCTTGGCCGTAAGTTCAGGCTCAGGCGGCTTTGCTGCCTTCCCGGCATTAAAAAAGAAAGGCGAAAGCAGGAGACACACGCCAATCACAAGCCCTACGATGATCTTTCCTCCATCATACATCCTCGTTATCCTCCATTCCCGCGAGTGGTTCACCACGCAGATCGGTTGTTCGTTCGGTCTCTCCCTCAAAGACCAGGGCGTTTCCGACCAGTTCGTGTACACCCGTAATGTTCACTTCAGGAACCCAGTATTCCATCAACGTGGGCAATACCGCCCGATCAATGGCGCAAACGCACGCCATCATGTTGACACCGTGTTTCTCGTGAACATGCCGCACCGCGTTTGCCCTGGGAAGACCGCCCCGCATCCGCAGTTCCATATTTTCCCCGGCGTTCAGGCCGGCCCCGCTGCCGCAGCAAAAGGTCTGTTCACGGATGGTCTCCGGCGGCATCTCATAAAAATTATTGCAGACATTGTTGATGACATACCGGGGTTCTTCAAGCAACCCCATGCCGCGGGCAGGATTGCACGAATCATGAAAGGTTACCGTGAGGTGATCATTCCGGCTGGGATCCAGTTTCAGCTTGTTATGTTTGATCAGATCCGCCGTGAATTCGGTGATGTGGACCATCCTGGTGGATTTCGCGTTCTCAAACTTGGTCCCGGTAATGGGAGAAACCGGTTCTTCAAGAAAATCAGCAGGCCCATTCCAGGTATCCATGTACTGGTTCAGGACGCGCCACATGTGGCCGCACTCCCCGCCCAGGATCCATTTGACCCCGAGGCGCCTGGCCTCGGCATACATCTTGGCGTTGAGCCGTTTGGCCATTTCATGGGAAGTAAAGTACCCGAAGTTTCCACCTTCCGACGCGTAAGTGCTCCAGGTGATATCCAGGCCCATGCTTTGCAGGTAATGGAAAAGCATCAGGTACCCCATGCAGGTGTACGTACCGGGATCGGCAAACACATCCCCTGACGGGGTGATAAAAAGAACTTCAGCTCCTTTGCGATTGAAGCTGGGTTCGACCTTGATACCGGTGACCTCCTCTATTTCATCCACAAAGAATTCGATCATGTCCTTGTAGGCGTGGGGCTGAATCCCGAGATGGTTCCCCGTTCGGTTGCAGTTGGCAACCGGGGCCTGGATCCAGTCCGTATTGAGACCGAGAAGGTTTGTGAGTTCCCGCCCCAAAATGGTCACCTCGGCCGTGTCAATGCCGTACGGACAGAAAAGGGAACAGCGCCTGCACTCGGTGCACTGATACAGGTAATACCACCATTCCTTCAGGACATCCTCGGTCAGGTCCCTGGCCCCGGCCAGTTTCCCCAGGAGTTTCCCGCCGGTCGTGAAGTTCCTGCGATATACGGAGCGGATCAACTCGGCACGCATGACCGGCATATTCTTGGGATCACCGGAGCCGATAAAAAAATGACATTTATCGGCACACGCGCCGCACCTGACACAGATATCCATGAAAAGCTTGAAAGAACGAAACTTGTCAAGACGGTCCTTGAATCCTTCATGAACGATATCCTGCCAGTTCTCCGGGAGTTTCCAGTCATCCTCGAAGGGATTCCAGTCCCTGGCGTTTGGCATATCCACTGCGGCCAGGTTCTTTGCCGAAGCGCCGTAACAGGCAATCCCCTTTTTGATTTCCGTGGGGGTATCCATCCAGCCTCTCATCAACGGAGGCGTATGATCAATTTTCGACAGTTCCTCTGGTTTGGGGGTGGTATCAGCCATAGCTACTCCTTCTCTTCAGTTTCAGCCGTTCCTTCAGGCTGCTTGTCTACCGGGAGACCTGCTTCAATCATTTTTTCTCTGAATTCATTTTCATACTCTTCATAGGTATGATACTTCACCGGGTAGTTCCACGGGTTAAGATGCCGCTTTATGCGACTGTTGTTGGAAAGGTTCCTCGTGGGACTCAAAAAAACACCCGCAAAGTGCATGAGCTTACTGAAAGGAAAATAGGCAATCAGCACGCTGATCATAAAAAGATGGATGTAAAAAATGACCCCGATCCCCTCGGGAGATTTGGGCTGGAACTTGAAGAGCCCAACGGCCAGTTCCTTGACGGCTGTGATATCAACCCGCAGGAAATAGCGCATGAGGATCCCGGTGAACCCGAGGGTCAGAAGCAAAAACAGTGGAAAATAATCAGCGGGAAGGGAGACATACCGGATCTGCGGAATATAGATTCTTCTCACGAAAAGATAGGTCAGGGCGAGCATGACCAGCATGTCGGTCAGGTAGACCTCCGGTACATTCAGTCCGGGGATAGGAAGCACCCCTAACTGCATGAATCCGTCAAGGCTGTCGAGGAGACTCACAAATCCGGGTATCTGCTGGAGAAAAAGCCTGAAATGCCGCAGGAAAATAACCAGAAAGGAATAATGGAACAGCAGGGCCGCCAGCCACAGCCATTTTTCCCATTCATAGTCGATCTTTGGCACGCCGTCAATATTCCGGTACTCCAGCCTGGTATTCCTGAAAAGCGATCGGAATGTCAGGACTTCAAAAATCATCCTGACAATCACCCCGCCGGTGGTCTTCGGGTTATCGATGCGACTGTGCTTGATCCACGGCAACGACCATTGTTGCCCCGCTGTTGTGGGAATACGGAAAGGCGAAGGAGACCGGGCCCATCCGATCACCTTGACCACGATGCCCACAAAAAAGGTCGCCATAGCCGCATACGGGACAATAATGCCGAAGAGCACGCGCAAATGCAGCGCACCCACGCCGATCCATGGAATCAACACCAGCACAATAACGGCAAAGAAGGAAAAGAGGATGCTCACTATGAAGTTCATAAATGCCTACCTCGCTCTTATTTTAACTCACTCTGTGTTGTGATTTCCGAGATCCGGTACGGTGTCCGGGATCTCGACGACCAGATTTGCCCGCTCAAGCAATCTCGCAACCTGTCTCTTTATCTCGTTCACCCTCAAATCATATATCTTCTCACGGCGCTTGGAATAAATATCAAAGCCGGTCAGCAGCAACTGGTCCAGTTTCTCATCCGCCTCCTTTACTGCGCCTGACGTACCGTTTCCGAGCCCTTTTCCCTGCAACGCTTCCCTGATAATCTGCCTGAATTGAAAAAGAAAACCCAGAGCCCCTGATGGCGTGAAATCCTGAATCGCCCGTACCCGCAGGATCCCGTCCAGGGCGGAGGTCATTGTTTCAGTTTGGTCGTTGACAAACGCCTCAAAGAGCCTTTCTACTTCATCCTTGTACGTCTGTCCCACAGGATTTGCGAACCGGCTTTTTTCTTTCCTGAGAAACCTCCTGGTGTCCGAAGGGTAAGAATCCACCAGCGCGTCCAGCCATTTTCTCGTTATGTCTGTTTTTTGCCCTGATAGAAGCTTTCCGAGTGTCATCTCTAAACCGTCTCTTCCGTCACGTTCATGACTCTTTTGGCCATTCGGTTCATGAAAAGAAAAATATTCCCAACCTGGCTTGCAATACGCAAATCATGACAGCCTTCAGGCTACAGCCGAAACAACCTGCATAGTTACCGCAGACCTTTTAAAAGCCGTTGAAGCAGGTCTATAGACAAATTGTTCATGGCTGTCAAGGAAAAATTTATAACTTCGTGTTGTGACAAGATAAATAAGATTTTTTGGGGGCGTGATTGCAGCAGGCACACAAGTAAGGAACAGCCCAATGGATCCCTCTCGGGAGGGGAAAAAGCCAGTTTTCCTCTCGTTATTGCAACCGAAATGAGAAGGGTTTTCTCAGCCGTATTTTTTCAAGTGGACCTGGATAGCCATTAACGCGGCAGGGGTGATGCCCGAGATCCGCGCAGCCTGTCCGAGGGAAACAGGCCGAATCTTTGAGAGTTTCTCCCGCACTTCTGTAGAAAGTCCGTGGACAGCGTCATAATCTAGTGGATCGGGGATGCGAACCGACTCCATGCGCTTTAACTTTTCCACCTGTCTTTCCTGTCGAAGGATATATCCTTCATACTTGACCCTGGTTTCCACTTCTTCCGCTACCCGGATCTCCACCTCTCCGAGGCCCGGATCAAGAAGGCGGAGATCTTCAAAAAAGACCTCGTTTCTTCGGAGAAGCTGTTCAAGGGTTATGACAGTGCCAAGCGGTGATGATCCCAGCTCCTTTAACTTATCGTTGATTCCGGGGGACGGCCGAATCTTCACACTCCGCAACCGTACCAGCAGGGTTTCCACGTTATCTCTCTTTTGACAGAATTCCCGGTAAACAAAATCAGGAACCAGCCCCAGGGTATACCCAATATCCCTGAGCCTGAAATCGGCATTGTCTTCCCGCAAGAGGAGCCGGTACTCCGCCCGCGAAGTAAACATGCGGTAAGGTTCCCTGGTGCCTCTGGTGACCAGATCATCAATCAGCACACCCGCATACGCCTGGTCTCTGCCAAGAATCAGCGGGTCTTCTCCCCTGATTTTCAGGACGGCATTGATCCCTGCCAGGAGACCCTGGGCTGCCGCCTCCTCATACCCGGAGGTGCCGTTGATCTGGCCCGCATGATACAGACCCTTGACCAATTTTGTCTCCTGGGTGGGTGTGAGCTGTCGCGGGTCCACATAATCATATTCTATGGCATACCCCGGTCTCAGGATCTCTGCGCGCTCCAGCCCCGGGATCGAGCGGATCATGTTTACCTGCACGTCAATGGGAAGGCTCGTTGCCAGGCCGTTGGGATACACCTCCACCGTATCCAGGCCTTCCGGCTCGAGAAATATCTGGTGACGTTCTTTTTCCGCGAATCGGACCACTTTGTCTTCGATGGAAGGGCAGTATCTCGCCCCCACGCCCTTGATCACTCCCGCAAAGAGCGGTGAACGATCCAGCCCCCGGTGAATGAACTCGTGTGTTTCCCTCGTGGTATACGTAATGTGGCAGGGCCTCTGGGGCAGGGGGATATGCGTGGTCGTAAAAGAAAAAGGCCTCGGATGTTCGTCCCCCTTCTGGATCTCCAGCCCCTTATAGTCAATGGTCCTTCCGTTCAGCCGGGGGGTGGTCCCCGTCTTGAGCCTCGCGACCTCAAAACCCAAGGAACTGAGCTGGCGGGAAAGTTTCAGAGATGGCGGATCACCCATACGACCGGCAGGAAAATGATCAAGCCCGATATGGATCAGCCCCCCCAGAAAGGTCCCGGTAGTCAGGATCACTGTCTTTGACAGGAACCGTTCGTGAATACTGGTCTCTACACCGAAGACCGCACCATTTTTGACCAGGAGTCTCTCAACCATGGCCTGACGGATGTCCAGGTTCGCCTGTGCCTCCAGCACCGACTTTAGCCTTTTTCGATAAAGATCCCGGTCATTTTGTGAACGTGATCCCTGGACCGCCAATCCCTTCCGGGTATTCAGCCGCCTGAACTGAATGCCGGTGGCGTCGGCGTTATGGGCCATTTCCCCACCCAGCGCATCGATTTCCTTGACGAGATGGCCCTTTGCCAGGCCGCCGATTGCGGGGTTGCAGCTCATGGCACCGATGTGGTCCAGATTGATGGTGAGCAGCAGGGTGGGATGCCCCATCCTGGCTGCAGCCAGGGCGGCCTCGCACCCGGCGTGACCCGCCCCCACCACAATGACATCATATTCTTTGTCGTATGTCGGCATGGGAAAGCCTCAGCTCATAGCTCATCGATGATAACCAAGCCGAAAAAGAAACCTCTTTCCGCTCTGAGCTATCAGCTATGGAACGGATTCTGTATCATGATGGTCTCTTCCCGTGCGGGCCCCACTGAAACGATGGACAGGGGAATATTTGTTTCTTCCTGGATCAGATCGAGATACGCCCGGGCCTGGGCCGGCAAATCTTCCAGGCGCCGGGCCCCTGAAATGTCCTCCTGCCAACCGGGAAGTGCTTTGTACACAGGGGTGCATTTCGCGAATCTGGTCAAACTTGCCGGCCGGGACTGAAGCATCTGTCCCTCCCATGCATAGGCGATGCACACACGCACCGTTTCAAGGCCTGTCAGGACGTCCAGTTTGGTGATGGCAAGACTGTTCAGGCCATTGAACCGCGCCGAGTCCCTGAGCACCACCAAATCCAGCCACCCGCAGCGTCTTCGCCGTCCGGTGGTGGAGCCGAATTCCTTTCCGCGCTCCTGGATGAAATCACCCGTCTTGTCTGTCAGCTCCGTTACAAAAGGCCCTGCTCCGACACGGGTGGTGTACGCCTTTACCACACCCACGATATGATGGAGCTGCCCGGGACCGATTCCCGCGCCGGCACAGGCAGCACCAGCCACTGGGTTGGACGACGTGACAAAAGGATAGGTCCCGTGGTCAATGTCCAGGTGGGTTCCCTGGGCCCCTTCAAAAAGGATATTCTTGTGCTGCTTCAGCGCCTCTTCAAGCTCCAGGGAAACATCTGTCAGAAAGGGAGAAAGCTTCTCCCCGAAGGTAAGGGCTTCTCTGAGAACGCCTTCGGAGTCCAGAGCTTCGCTCTCCAGGAATCGTTCGAGATAGAAATTTTTCTCTTTCAGGCAGGCGTTGATCTTCTTTTCCAGGGTGTCGGGCTCAGTCAGGTCAATGGCCCTGATGCCGACGCGCGCCGCCTTGTCCTCGTAGCAGGGACCGATCCCCCGGCCGGTTGTCCCGATCTTTTCCTTTCCCTTTGCCGCTTCCCTGGCCAGGTCCAGGGCCTTGTGATAGGGCATGATGATGTGGGCCTTTTCACTGAGTGCCAGCCTTTCCGGCCCCAC
This sequence comes from Deltaproteobacteria bacterium, assembly GCA_019309145.1. GTDB lineage: Bacteria > Desulfobacterota > DSM-4660 > Desulfatiglandales > Desulfatiglandaceae > B46-G9. The sequence continues at coordinate 21,732 of JAFDGR010000013.1, forward strand.
GTGAATGCCTGCCTGCTCCAGGTTTTCCATTTCTTTCAGCAGGACACCCGGGTCCACTACCAGGCCGTTTCCGATCAGGCACTTCTTTCCTTCATAGAGGATCCCCGAAGGGATGAGATGAAAGATAAACTTGTTTCCCTCCACCACCAGCGTATGTCCGGCGTTGTTTCCTCCCTGGAACCGCACCACCAGATCCGCCTCCGCGGTGAGGAGGTCCACGATTTTCCCTTTTCCTTCATCACCCCACTGGGTTCCTACTACAACAGTATTAGGCATAACTTACTCCTTAGAATAATAAATATGGAACGAGCCTCACACCTTCTCATCTCTCATATTACTCCAAACCATCCGGCCATTGTCAACGGCTTTCGCATTCTCAAATAAACCACACCGTGTACCAACTCGGCAGGGAGAGTGGGGAGGGCTTTTCTTCGGCCACTGTCGAGAGGGCGCCGTCTCTTCCGGGCTTACTTCTGGGGGAAACCGCGGCCCGGTCTTTAGGCGAGTTGTTTGCCTGAGGACCGGGAACGCGGAGGGGGCAATGCTCCCCCGGGAGTAAGTCCGTAGAAGTGACCAGCCCGGAGGCTCGTGCGGAAGAAAAGGCCTCTCCACCCTCCATGTCCCAGAAATGAACTATCACGGTACAAAAAAGGGGATGGCCTGCTTTCTGCTTTCCATCCCCCTCTCTTCTTGGTTGTTCTCTCTTCCGGTATTACGCGATCCCCAGGCTGAACTTCAACGATTTCAACGTGTTTTTCATAAGCATGGTAATGGTCATGGGCCCCACGCCTCCGGGTACCGGCGTGATCCAGCCCGCAATCTCCTTGGCCGCATCAAAATCCACATCCCCGCGCAAAATGGCTATCTTCTTCCCGGTCTTCTCGCTGATCTTCTCTCCCACCCGGTTCACCCCAACATCAATAACGCACGCCCCCGGTTTGATCCACTCGGGCTTGACCAATCCCGGAACGCCGGCGGCAACGATGAGGATATCCGCTCGCTTGCAATGGGCGGCCAGATCTTTGGTCCGCGTGTGCACGACCGTCACCGTGGAGTTGGCACCGGGTCCTTTCTGCAGCATCATGTTTGCAATGGGTTTCCCGACAATATTGGAACGTCCCACAACCACCACCTCCGCGCCGCTGGTCTCAACACCGGCCCGGACGATCATCTCCTGGATGCCGGCAGGGGTGCAGGGAGGAAATTTGACCTCTGAACCGCCGATCATCAAACGACCCACGTTGACCGGATGAAAACCATCCACATCCTTGTCCGGATCTATGGCGTTCAGCACCTTCTTTTCGTTAATGTGTTTCGGCAAAGGTAACTGCACAAGAATCCCGTGAATACTGTCATCGTTATTGTACGTATCGATCAGGGCCAGCAGATCTTCCTCGGAAATATCTTCCGGCTGGTTATCCTGGATCTCGTGGAAACCCAGGCGGTTTGCCGTCTTGACCTTCAACGTGACATAGGACACGGATGCCGGGTTCTCCCCCACAAGGATGGTCACCAGGCCGGGCACCTTCCCATGCTGTTCCTTGATTTGCTTTACTTCCTCCTCGATCTCCTTGAGGATTTCCTCTCGTATCTCTGTCCCTTTGATCAATTTTGCGGTCATTTCATTTCTCCTTTCATGGTAATTTTCTCGCCTTTTCAGGCCATTTGAGCGCGTGATAAAATTTCTGTGGAAACCGCGATGTTGGATATCACAAATACTGTTGAAGATCAAACCTTTTATCCACCGGGCCGGCATCTTTGTCCGGAATGCACAAAAGCGGGGTTTTCCCTTGACCATTTGGCTCCTGTTCCCGTAGAAATGGATGAGGCTGCAAATGGGGAGGTTGTTGCGTGAACCCAAGCGGTATTATTACCTTTCTGAGCGATTTTGGGTTGGAAGATGGTTATGTGGGCATCGTGAAGGGAGTCATCCTGGGAATCAACCCAAGGGCCCGTATCGTGGATATCACCCACCAGATTCCCCATGGGTCCATCCTTGACGCAGCGTTTGTCCTGCAGGAAGCCTGGCACTTTTTCCCGGAAGGCACGGTTCACCTCGCCGTCGTGGATCCCGGGGTGGGCACCACCAGAAGACCCATAGCTGTTCAAGCCGAACGCCATTTCTTTGTAGGCCCTGACAACGGTCTGTTCTGGCCTATCATCGACCGGTACCCATCATCCAGGATAGTACACCTTAACCAGGAACACTATTTCCGCTCTGAAATCAGTGATACCTTCCACGGCAGGGATATCTTCGCCCCTGTTGCTGCTCATCTCGCAACCGGGGTCGCCCTCCAACTGCTCGGGCCTCCCATCAAGAATCCCTCCTCCCTCTCGATTCCGGTCCCCGAAATACGGGACAATCTGCTGCTGGGAGCGGTCATCCGGATCGATCATTTCGGTAATCTCATTACCAATATTGAGAAGAACACCCTCGAGAAATTCCTCGGCAAGGATGAAGCGGTTATCCGAATCGGGGATCTTCACATCACAGGAATCGCGCGGACATACGGGGAAACGACCCCGGGGAAGGTAATCGCCCTCATGGGCAGTGCAGGCCTTCTGGAAATCGCGGTGTGCCTTGGCCGAGCCGGTGACCTGGATGGACTTGGCGCAGGGAACCCCCTTGGCATGGCGGTAACGGTCAGCCGAATGGGCGATGATTCATAGCCCTCGAGCAACGCTGTCCGGAACCGGTCTTTCTGGAAAGGCAGGACAACGGGATGTTCCCGAAACAGCGTCATGTCGGCCCGGCAGCAGGACTTCTCTGATATCTCCTTGTGATGCCAAGAAAATCCTTGCCAACACAATTGAATCCAATGTATAAGACCGTCAGAGAAATGTGCCCTGAGCGCAGTGAAAAAATACCCACAGGCTCGGGCTCAACGTATCCCACAAATCACAGGAGGAAATGAGAATGGCAAGAATCGTAAAATGTGGCTTGATCCAGACCAGGTGTGAACTCTCCGGCAATGAATCCGTGGAAAAGCTCAAGGAACACATGATGGAAAAAAACCTGAAGCTGATTGATGATGCCGGTCAAAAGCAGGTGAAGATCCTCTGCCTCCAGGAGATCTTCTACGGTCCCTACTTCCCCGCAGAGCAGGAAGTCAAGTGGTACAGCGCGACCGAGAAGATACCTGAAGGGCCGACCATAAAGCTCATGCAGGAAAAGGCGAAAAAATACAACATGGTGATGGTCGTCCCCATCTATGAAGAAGAGATCACCGGCGTCTATTACAACACTGCCGCGGTGATTGATGCGGACGGGACCTACCTGGGAAAATACCGGAAAAACCATATTCCCCATACCCACCCCGGGTTCTGGGAAAAGTTCTATTTCAAACCCGGCAATCTCGGGTATCCCGTATTCAGGACCTCCTACGCTGACGTGGGCGTCTACATCTGTTACGACCGACACTTCCCCGAAGGGGCTCGGATCCTGGGTTTAAACGGGGCGGAAATCATCTTCAATCCTTCCGCCACGGTGGCCGGACTTTCCGAATACCTGTGGAAGCTGGAGCAGCCGGCCCATGCCGTGGCGAATGGGTACTTCGTCGGTGCCATCAACAGGATCGGCCATGAACAACCTTGGGACATCGGGGAATTTTACGGCACCAGCTATTTTTGTGATCCGAGAGGTCAAATCGTGGCTGAAGCCTCCAGGGACCAGGATGAACTCGTGGTTGCGGACCTGGATTTCGACATAATCCGCGAAGTCCGGAATGTCTGGCAATTCTATCGAGACCGCAGACCGGAAACATACGATGAAATGGTCGATCTGCTTCCCTAACCCATTTCACGCGCAAAGGAGAAATCCCCATGAGTGACACAGAAAAGAACATCAGGGAATTTACCACCCATACCTTTGGCACCTGGAACCGTCAGAAGGCATGGGCAACCCCCTTGCTGGTGAAGGATGCGGAGGGGGTATTCATGTATGACGAAAAGGGCAAGGGATATATTGATTTCTCGTCCCAATTAATGTGTTCAAATCTCGGGCACAAGAACAGGGCCATTATCGAGGCCATCATAAATCAGGCGGAAAAACTGCCCTATATCGCCCCGGGCTTTGCAAACGAGGCGTCGATGCAGGCGGTTGAGGCCCTTCGCTCGATCATGCCGAAAGGCCTTGACAAATTCTTTTTCTCCACGAGCGGCACCGAGGCCAATGAGGCGGCCCTCAAGATGGTCAGGCAGTCAAAATTTCCCGCCTACAAGGTGATCTCAAGATACCACTCCTATCACGGGGCTACCGTCGCGAGTGCAGCCTTTACCGGGGATCCGAGGCGTTGGTTCGCGGAACAGGCCAGGTGCACGGTCCAGGGTGTCCGCTTCGCGCCTGATTGTTACTGCTACCGCTGCCCTTTCGGCATGGAATATCCGGCCTGCAATGTCCAGTGCGCCCGGTACCTGGATTATATGATCAAGGAAGAAGGAAACGTGGCCGCCATCATCATTGAGCCCGTGGTGGGGACCAATGGACGTCTTGTGCCGCCGCCGGAGTATTTCCCTCTGGTACGGAAGATCTGTGATGAAAATGGAGTCCTTCTTGTGGCTGACGAAGTAATGACCGGGTGGTTCAGGACAGGGAAGGCATTTGCCATGGAAAACTGGCAGGTAACGCCCGATATCCTGACCACTGCGAAAGGGGCCACCGGGGCTTACACACCGGCCGGGATCACCGCCGCGACCGACAAGGTAGCGAATTTTTTTGATCAGGAAGTCTTTTGCCATGGCCATACCTATGCCTTCCATCCAATGGCCCTGTGTGCGATTCCGGCAGCCGTGTCTGAATACAAGAAATTAATGGCATCCGGCCTTCCCCAGAAAACCGCTGCATATCTCAAGGAAAAGCTTTATGCATTGGCGGACCGCCACGAATGCATCGGCGATGTCAGAGGAATCGGCCATTTCTGGGCGCTCGAAATCGTGAAAAATCGAAAAACAAAAGAACCGTTCAATGTAAAAGCTGAAAAATTCGCCGGCGGTCCCCTGATGACCGGGCAGATCGCGGCCAATGCCATGCAAAACGGTCTCTATATGGCCGCGTGGTATGACACCCTGGTTATTGCCCCTCCCCTGATCATCACCGAAGAGGAAATAGACCAGGCAGTGGAAATCCTTGATACATCCCTAAAAATTGGAGATAAGGAAGCAGTCAGTACGGGAATTCCCGCTTCCAGGAGTTCGGAATTCAGCCAGACCACAGGGTGAACAGGGTGTGGCAAGAGGACATCACTTCATCAAAAAGGAGGTTTTATTCCATGGGAAATCAGGAAGATATTGATTTAAGTGTGGACTTTTGTGGCGTAACCTTCCTCAACCCCTTTGTCCTTGCTTCTGCCCCCCCGACCACCACTGGGGGCATGATCGGCAGGGCATTCAAGGCTGGATGGGCAGGAGCCGTTACAAAGACGCTCCTGATCAATGCGAGCACGATCACCAATGTGACGCCGCGTCTCGCATCCCTGGGGTTCAAGGGGCAGGCACCCGGCTCGAAGGTCAACTACGCCCTCGAAAATATTGAACTGGTCACTGACCGTGATCTTTCTTTATGGCTCAAGGAAATAGAGGATCTCAAGAAAAAGTTCCCGGATCACATAGTCATTGCCAGTATCATGGATGACGCGAGCGAACCCAAGGGCTGGCAGCGTCTGGCAAAACAGTGCGAGGAGGCAGGTGCCGACATGATTGAGCTGAACATGTCTTGTCCCCACGGTATGCCGGAAAGGGGAATGGGCTCTGCCATCGGCCAGGATATAGATTTGGCGGCACGGGTCACCGGTTGGGTTGCCGAGGCGGTGGATATCCCAGTGATGGCCAAGATGACTCCCAACGTAACGGATGTGGGTCTCGTGGCAAAGGCCTGCGTGGATGCGGGGGCGGATGCCATCTCCGCCACCAACACGGTTGCGTCCATCATCGGGGTAGACCTGGAAACGCTCTCTCCTCTTCCAAGTGTGTCCGGCTATTCCGCCCACGGAGGACTGTCAGGGCCGGCCATCAAACCCATCGCCCTGAAGGCCGTCGCCTCGATTGCCGAAGCAACTGATGTCCCTATTTCCGGTATCGGCGGCATCACCGCCTGGGAGGACGCAGCCGAATTTATCCTGCTTGGCGCATCAACCCTGCAGGTCTGCACAGCGGTCATGATGCACGGGTATTCCATCATTGACAACCTGGTGGAAGGTCTTGCCGGTTTCATGAAAAAGAAGGGATTCACCACGATCTCCGATATGGTCGGCGTCTCCCTCGAAAAGCTCATTCCCTTAGGAGAACTTGACACGAAGACCAGGCTTGTTGCCCACATAGATAACACCACCTGCACCCAATGTGATGCGTGCTTCATCTCCTGCAGGGACGGGGGCTACCAGGCCATTACCAGGGGAAGTGACAAGGTATACAAGGTCACAGAAAAACTCTGCTCCGGGTGTTCTCTCTGCATGCAGGTCTGCCCGGTTTCCGGTTGTATCACCATGGGTCCAAAATCCTGAGGCTTCCGGGATTTTTTTCTGGTCACCGGGTCTCTTTTTCTGATCGAGGCCGCTTGAAAGGAGGAAATCATGGATTACAAAATCGTGAATGGAACCATTGTCACGGCAACAGATACCTACCGGGCGGACGTGGGTATCAAGAACGGCAAAATCGTTCAGATCGCCAAGAAAATCAAAGAACCGGCCGGAGAGGTCATTGATGCGAAGGGCCTCTACGTCCTGCCGGGAGGCATTGATATTCACACCCACCTGGACATGCCTTTCATGGGCAGCTTTTCGTCGGACGACTTTGAAACAGGAACCATAGCGGCCGCCTTTGGCGGCACCACTTCGCTGGTGGATTTCGCTATCCAGGGAAAGAGGATGAGCCTGAAGGGCACCCTGAATACGTGGATGAAAAAGGCCAGGAAAAAGGCCGTCATCGATTACGGTTTCCACGTGGCTATTACCGATCTCAACGACAGGGTCATGGATGAAATCCCGGAGATGGTCGCCATGGGGGTCCCCAGTTTCAAGTGTTTTCTCGCCTACAAGGGAGCGCTCATGATTGACGACGGGGCTCTCTACCGCATTCTCCAAAAAACCAGAAAGGCCGGGGCCCTGGTCATGATCCACGCGGAAAACGGCGACGTTCTGGACATCCTCATCAATGATCTCCTGGCGCAGGGAAAAACAGAGCCGAAGTATCATGCCTTGAGCCGGCCGCCCGAGGCCGAGGCCGAGGCCACGGGACGGGGAATCGCCATCGCACAAATGGCAGGTGCACCTATCTACATCGTTCATCTCACCTGCAAAGAGGCCCTTGCCAAAGTCAAGGAGGCGCGAGACGCTGGGTTCCCCGTCCTTGCGGAGACCTGCCCCCAGTATCTCCTCAAGTCGTACCAGAATTATCTTGAACCCGGTTTCCAGGGCGCAAAGTATGTCATGTCCCCGCCGCTGCGGGACAAATCCAACTGGGATGCGCTCTGGAAGGGTCTAGCTTACGGCGATCTCCAGGTGGTTTCAACGGATCATTGCCCGTTCAATTTCAAAGGCCAGAAAGACAAGGGGAAGAAAAACTTCGCCCTGATTCCCAACGGCGCTCCCGGTATAGAACACCGGGTTATGCTTCTCTTCCATGAGGGCGTCAATAAAAAGCGAATCGGGCTCAATCGCTTCGTGGAACTGGTCTCAACCGCACCGGCCAAACTCTTTGGTCTCTTTCCTCAAAAGGGCACCGTGGCCGTTGGCACGGACGCTGACCTGATCCTCTTCGATCCCAAGGCCCCTTTTAAAATCAGTGCCAAGACACACCATCAGAACGTGGACTACACTCCCTACGAGGGCTTCAAAGGGAAGGGAGTGCCGAGAACCGTGTTTTCAAATGGGCAAATCATCGTGAACGACGGGAAATTCATGGGGAAGCCGGGGACCGGGCGTTTTCTCAAGCGCAGGCCTTTTCGCTTGACGGCCTAGTCCCGGGCTGGTATATGCTTCAGAAAACTTTAGCTTATCTTAAAGAAAGGAGGGAAACCATCTCGTTTTTATCTGTTTGAGGGAAAACCGGTAGTTGGCGTCATTTCCAAGATCAACCAGCCCTTGACAGGGGCAAAAAAAAGGAGGTCATGGACATATGAGCGAACAACAAAATCAGGAGAGCAAAGGCTGGATCGTTTATCCCCTTGGAAGCAGGCCCAAATGGCCCCTCGCGGTGCTCTTGGGAATCCAGCAATATCTCACCATGTTCGGCGCAACAGTGCTGATTCCTTTCATCATCGGGGGGGCCATGAAGCTGCCCCAGCACCAGCTCGCATTGTTAATCTCAACCATCTTTTTCACGTCAGGACTCTGCACCCTGATCCAGCAGTCACCCCTTGGCAATCGCCTGCCCATCGTCCAGGGCGGTACCTTTTCATTCTTAGGACCCACCTTCGCGATCATCGGCATGGTTGCCGCCAAGAAGCTCACGGGCCCCGGCCCCCTGTGGCAAATACAGATCCAGGAGGTGGCGGGTGCTATCATGATCGCATCGGTGGTGGAAATTTTCCTCGGCTACACGGGTATCATGGGATGGGTGAAAAAGGCAATCAGTCCCATCGTCATAGGTCCCACCATCGCCATGATCGGTTTGGCACTCTTCAATATTGGTGCCCCCTGGATGGCCAAAAACTGGGTCATCTCGCTCATCACCCTCTTTGCCCTGGTCATCTATTCCCAGGTCTTTTCCCGGAAATCCAAGGTGTTTCTCTTGTTCCCTGTATTGCTCGCAATCGCCACGGGGTGGCTCTGTTCCCTGATTGGAACACTGACCGGATGGATCTCGCCTGATAATGCCGCCTATCTGAAGACCGAACTGGTGGGCGCCGCATCCTGGATCAGCTTCAAGCCCATGGTTCCTTTCAAGTGGGGTTTCCCTGATCTGGGGAGCAGCACCTTGTGGGCAGGGGTCTTTGGCATGCTTGCCGGCTATCTGGCCTCCATGATCGAGTCCATCGGCGATTACTATGCCTGCGCCCGTATTTCAGAGGCGCCGGTTCCCACCGGGAAAATGATCTCCCGGGGTCTGGGTGCCGAGGGTCTTGGCTGCCTGATTGCCGGGATCCTCCAGACCTGTAACGGAACGACCAGCTATTCGGAAAACATCGGGTCCATTGGCCTCACCAGGGTTGCAAGCAGAAGGGTCATCCGGTGTGGCGCGGTTGTCATGCTGATCATTCCCATAGTCGGTAAATTCGGCGCGGTACTGGCTACCCTGCCGCAGCCCGTGGTGGGGTCCATGTTCGTGGGCCTTTTCGGATTGATCGCCGCCGTAGGTCTTTCCAACCTCCAAATGGTGAACCTGAACAACTCACGGAACCTTTTCATCATCGGCCTTTCTTTCTTTGCCGGACTCAGTGTTCCGTACCAGTTCAACACCATGCTTTCCGCCTCGGCCACCCCCATCGACTGGAGCGCGGCCGGCCCGTTTTTTCAGGTCCTCGGGAACATCTTCCAGGCCATCCTGACCACGGGTATGGCGGTGACCGCCATCCTGGCCATGATCATGGACAACTTGCTCCCCGGTGCCACCAGAGCCGAACGCGGCCTGGAGGTCTGGGAACAAGAGGCCTCTGACGAGGCATGGGAAAAGGCAGAAGCAGAATGGGCCGCCATGAAAGAAGGAGAAATGCGGCCGGTTTAACCAAACCCTTTCCGGAGGAAAGTCTGCTCCCGGGCTTTCCTCCACTCTTTTCCAACTCCCCCGGGAAGTTTTTGGAAAAAGCACACGTGCCGAAACCTCTTAAATATGTCCTCTACGCCTCAATGGTCCTCATTGGGCTGGTGGCAATGTATTCCCTTCTGAACGCCGGAAACCCCCACAGCCTTCTCCGGACCTTTCTCCCCGACCCGAACGACGATGTCTACGTGGCTGTGGCCTCCTCGGTCCTGGTTTTTATTCTCGGCTTCATCGTCTTCTTTTCCCGGGACCGTGAAGGGTTCATGGAACTCATTGAACTGAACCAGAAAAAAATCAGGGACCTCCGCAAGAAGGGCAAGAGTGACGGAGAAATCGCGGAATCCATTCTCGCCGCCATGGGAAGCTACGGGGGGTACAAGCACAATCTGGCCCGGAAAAAATTGATCTATTACCTGGCTCAATTCAGGTAGGGAAAGCACCGTATCATGAGTTTATTCGGCAATAATGGCTGGCTTGTCATCGCTCTGGCTTTCTTCGGGATCATCCTGTACATATCCCTGGTCCGGTGGCGGGACAGGAGATGGATCAAAGAAAAATTCGGGGATCGAAGGGTGCTCGCCATGAGTTTCGGGGTCAACTATTTCGGGAGGGCAATGGAACCGGGACGCTCCCGTAAGAGCAGCGGGTTTCTCCTCCTGCTTCCTGATCGTCTGTTTTATCGAAGCAGACTGAGAGGACTGGAACTGGAGATCCCAGGGGACAGGATAGTCAGGGTCTATCATGGCAAAAGCCACAAGGGCGAAAACCTTCACCAGTCAGTGGTCAAAGTGGATTTCTACACCCAGAAAGACGAAAAAGACTGCGTTGCCTTCAAGGTCCCCTATCCTCCCCAGTGGATTCAGGCCATTGAAACCACCCTGCTCCGAAAAGCCGAACAGGCCGAACCGGTTTCTTCACCACCATGACGCCTCATCCAGGAACCTTCACCACATTTTGCCTGCCGGCAGCCATTGCTTCAGCTTGACAGAAAATCCTCGTTTTTCTAGCATCACACTGCCGATAGTCATCTCATCTGCTTGGAGGATACCGTGGAGATCATCCTGTACATTGTCTTGGCAGTCCTGGCGGGTTTCTGCCTTCCCACCCAGGCGGGCATCAACGCCCAGCTCAGCATCTTTACCCATTCTTCTGTGATGGCGGCGACCATTTCCTTTGCCGTGGGCACCATCGCGCTTGTTGCCTATGTTCTCCTTCTTTGATAAGGATGTCTGCAGGAAAGCATGTCCTAGAACTAACCAGGATTCCTCCTTGTACCAGCGTGGTGCCATTCATGATTGTTTCCTCAGGACTAATAGTGTGGTCGGTTATCTCAAGAACTGTGCCGGGAGATCATTGATGCCCAGGGAGATCCCGAACTATCGCACAACGCCGGCCATCTCTTCCAGCACTGCGCAAACGGAAGCGGTGTCCTGGTTTGCCATACCTTCATCCAGGGCTCTTGCATAGATTTCAGCAGATTTTGAAAGAAGGGGAGTGGAGCAGTGAAGACGTTCGGCAAAGGAAGAGATGATATCAAGATCCTTCTGAAATACGCCGACCTTCATGGTGGCATCACTGTATTGTCCCGCGGCCATCATGGGGCCCCTGACCTCAAACATCCGGGAAGTCCCGGCGCCGTCGCTGATTACCCGATACAGGGTCTGGGGATCCAGACCCGCCTTCATCCCCAGCACGAAGGCCT
>JAFDGR010000153.1 GCA_019309145.1 Deltaproteobacteria bacterium
TCTCGTGGCTACGCGGATACCGCTGCAAGGCAGTGCGTCTGGGAGTCTTACTTTTGCTGCCTCCAGAAGTTTACTGACCATTGGTCGGGGTTCTGGTATCTTGTTGCAGCAGGGTCTACCATTTACTACCATCTCGGTCGCACACAATGTCGTAAGTTCTTTAAGAGCTTCTCCAACGGTCAATTCAATGTTATGCCACCGTTGTGCCAATTCCAGGACAATGCGATAGGCCAACATTACAATAAGCGCATGGCCACGCGTACGGTCAGCTAATCGAACATAAACAGGGCGCATTTCCAACTCTACCGTCTTGCTTGTGCGAAATGCCCATTCCACGAGAGCAAGATCCTTGTAGCGAGCATGCACCATTTCTTTATTCATTGTAGCATGCACCATTTCTTTATTCATTGTGTCTTTTGTCAGATCTGTTTTTAATACATAGCAACCATCCAGCTTGACTTCCTCTTGCTGGACCTCTTTATCGATAGTGAGGATGATATTTCGTCCCGAAGCTGAAGGCGTTGCCCACTTTGACAGCCTAAGTTTTTTGCATCGCTCATCAATCCTACGCAATGCTACCTCTACATGGGCGCCAGGATGTTCCGCCAAATATTCATTTTGCTTTTCTATTTCTTTGGTCAACGATGCGAGTTTGTTTTGACGCGATTTATGTATTTCCTGCGCCCGAACAGGATTGCGCCGAAGAACGTAGCGGACCCCATCGTCGCTGACAGCTTCTGCAAGCTCCTGATCAAATAGACCCATTTGAATCACGCCTTTTGTAAGCAGAGATTCGATCTGTGGTTTCGTGATGGCGGTTATATAATGAAATCCGTGCTCCAATAAATCTTCAACCTGATGCGTCTTGATCATTCCACGGTCACCCACAAAAGTGACTTCGCTGCCGCCAAAACGCTTTGCTACTTTATCAATCTGGGACGCCAGGGTTTTCGGGTCTTGAGTGTTGCCTGTAAAAATCTCAATGGACAGAGGCTTGCCATCCTCGTTACACAAAAGACCGATTACGATTTGTCGCTTACCTTTCTTGCCGTCACGATTGTATCCAAACGCAGCGAGTTCATTCTGCGTGCCTTCCAGATAACTGCTGGTCACGTCATACAAAAACAGCCCCGGTTGCTCGTAGGGATGCATTGTTTTGAAATGGCGATTTTCAATCACAGACTGTTTTTCGCACAACCAGTCCAGATTTTTGTAAAGATCGTCCTCGTCAAAGGACGTTAATCCCAGAATATCGCACCCAGCATGGCCACCTGCCAACCGCACAGCCGACAAGCGTGATCCCTGATCAATGACTCGAGCAATAACCTGCCAAAGGGCCAACTTGCCTTGGCGAGAAGAACCAAGCGCATCAGTGATACCCAATTGACGGGCCATATCATAAACCAGCCATACAGCACCAACGGAAAGCCCCTGACGAAGAGAAATATCCTTGTCTAAGGAGGCAAGCGCTGCAAGATCTTTCTTATGCTTTAAAGCCAGCCGGATTGCTTCAATTTCCTCTTCCGAGCACTGAGAAATATTGGCGACGGTACGGTGTTTGACTTTGCCCTTATCGCGATAACTCTCCCTCAAGAGATACCGGGTGTACTTTCCTTGGCTTTTGGAGATGTCAACATACATAGTGGCTACTTGCATCTTAGTAATCTTTTTAGTGGCTACACATATGGCCACAAATGAACCGTAACTCATTGATTATTAATGCTTTTTGGCAAAATCGCGTTTGGAAGATCCGTTGTAGAGAAAAATTTCAAGGAAATGGTCAAGGCGGGAAGCATGGGTGAGGGGCAGTATGACTGGTTCATCAATGCGTGCCAGGGCCTCTACGGGGAACGGGAAGAAAAACAGCAAGCCTTTGCCTGCAAGAACGCCGGCTTTTTTGCCATGGCGCTCATGCTGACGGCCAAGCACCTGGGACTTGATACGCATCCCATGGACGGGTTTGACCATGACGCGGTCAGGAAGGAATTCAATATTCCCGAGAACTACTGGATTCCCCTGCTCATGGCGGTCGGGCATTTTGATGAAACCAAGAAACTGCAGCCGCCCAAGTGGAGAAAGACGTATGACGAAATCGTCGTAAGGTTCGCATAATTGATGCGGTAATTTCTCGCACCGCAAAGTTCCAGAGAATTTGTCTTTTTCCTTTTACCGCCCTCTCAACGGCAAAAGAAATAGGATTTGCCTTTGAGGCCTCTGCGTCATGAGCGAAGCGTGCGGTAATACAATACAGGAAATGCGTGAATAGGGAGCTCTGGGGCAACCATGTCGGTAGCCCTGAAGGAAAAGGGCTCGGGAAAAATGGCAACGCGGACGAAATAAAAAATCCGGTCGCTGGGGGATATTGGCGCTTTTATTGCGCTTTTGCTGGGAATGGTGTTCCTGCTGGTGTATCATACCGAGGAGCTCTTGTATCACTGGCAGTGGTACCGGATCCCGAAGTATTTCTTCTTGAGCAGGGAAGGGTCCCTCGTTTCCGGACCACTGATCCGAGGATTGCTGGTCACCTGCCGGATAACACTGGTGAGCTTTGTGCTGGCATTTGTGATTGGACCCGTGACTGCCCTCCTGACGGTCCCGGTTTCCCTTTCCATCCAGCGCCTGGAGGTTCACATTGGAAAGAATATGTATTAAGGAGAAAGATGATCAGATACACGGGGATAAATCACTTGGCCATGGCCACGAAGGATATGGGCCGCACCGTTCTCTTCTGGAGGGACCTCCTGGGGATGCGCCTGGTGGCGGGTCTGGGAAGACCCGGATACCGCCATTACTTTTTTGAGATATGAGAGCACGATATGATCGCCTTTTTTGAATGGCCTGATGTGGAAAAAATCCCGGAAAAAGATCACGGTGTCCCGGTAGCCGGTCCATTTGCGTTTGACCACCTATCATTTGGGGTGGAAAGTGATGATAACCTCTGGGAGCTTAAGGGCCGGCTGGAAGGGGCCGATTTCTGGGTTTCAGAGGTGGTTGATCACGGCTTCATCCATTCCATCTATAGTTCCGATCCCAATAATATTCCCATAGAATTCAGTGCCCCTGTTCCGGGTGTGGATGTAAGAAAAAAGCCGAGGATGAAAGACAAACAACCAAGCACTGCAGCGCTGGAGGGATCAGAACCACAACCGGGTCACTGGCCTGTGCCCAGAGATATCCCCGATGGAGAGAAGATCGTCTATCCCGGAGAAGGAAGGGCCTTTCTGGAAAAAGAAGACTGATAAGTCTGATGGTGTCGTAATAAATCAGCAAGTACCCATTTTTCGTCATACCGGCGGAAGCCGGAGTCCAGTAATTCAATAATTGCAATAAGTTCTGGAAGCCGGATCCGTCATCCCGGATCCCTGATCAAGTCCGGGACCGGCATGGGGGTTTTGGGACTTTATACGGCGCCGTCAAGTTTGTAAGGAATCCATGCGTACTGAGGACAAAAGTGAAAGGGTCATTGTTTTCGGGCGCTACCCGATGTTGGGAAAAGTGAAGACACGCCTTATCCCGTTTCTGGGTCGTGCAGGGGCGGCCGATCTGCACCGGGAACTTACCGAAAAGACCCTTCGCACGGTGAGAATCTTCGCCATTGATACTGGGAGAGAAACAGCGTTCTGTTTTGACGGGGGAAACAGGAACAAAACAGCAAGTTGGGTGGGGCCCGGATTTCTGCTGTCCAAACAGGAAAAAGGGGATCTTGGCAGGCGAATGTATGCCGCATTTCTGAAGGCTTTCCAGGATGGGTGCAGGCGCGTGGTCCTTGTGGGAACGGATATCCCGGGCCTGGCGCGGGAACATTTGCAGGAAGCATTTAATGTGCTGAGGGAGAAGGACGTAGTTCTCGGCCCCAGTAGGGACGGGGGATACTGGCTTGTCGGAATGAACCGTCCCCTGGATATCTTCGAGGGAATGGCATGGGGAACACATACTGTCCTTGATCAAACCCTGAGGGTGGTCAGCAAGAGAAGGCTTAAGGGTCATCTCTTGCATCCCCTTACGGACGTGGACACCATTGAAGATCTAAAGGAATGGAATCCCCGGCTGGCGCGGAAGCGGCCGTACCTGTCGGTCATCATCCCTGCCCTGAACGAAGAAGGCAGCATCGGGAAAACCATTGCGGGTGCTAAAGACCCTGAGGCTGAGATCATTGTGGTGGATGGAGGCAGCAGTGACAGCACGAAAGTGGTGGCCAAAGAGGCTGGTGCTCAGGTTATGACAACCAAGAAAGGCCGCGCTTTCCAGCAAAACGCGGGGGCCGCTGCAGCAGCGGGAAAAGTGCTTCTGTTTCTCCACGCTGACACACTCCTTCCAACACGCTACGTGGAGCACGTGTTTGAGAAGCTTCTTCCTAAAAGGGCCGTAGCGGGGGCGTTTCGCTTCAAGACTGACTGCAGGGTGCCCCTCATAGGTGCAGTTGAATGGATGACGAATGTCCGGTCACGCATCTTTCAGTTGCCTTACGGAGACCAGGCATTATTTCTGAAAAAATCCTTATTCGATTCATTGGGCGGGTTTCCGAATGTGCCCATAGCCGAAGACCTGCTCCTGGTCCGTGCTCTTCGGAAACACGGCCGCGTGAGGATCGCACAGGGCTATGCCATCACATCCGGCAGACGATGGCAGCAGCTGGGAGTGATCCGCACGACGCTCATTAACTGGATCATCATGGCGGGCTGCCACCTGGGCGTTTCTCCCCGCTCCCTGTCTTCGCTATACATCCTTCCGAAGAAAGGGGCAAACCGTTAGTCACCCATCTCGGCCATGTAATCGTCGTAGAGGGTTTCAAGTGCCAACTTGTGTTTGGCCTCTTCCTGGGAAAGCATCTTGAAGGTCTGCTCTAGGTCCTTGTCATCAATTTCCCGAGCAAGATCGTTATACAGGGTCAGGGCTTTTTCTTCCCGCTTCATGGCGAGGCGGAGGATATCCGCATAAGACATCCCCTTTTCATAGGAGATATCCACGAGGTAATTGCTTCGCTTCATATCCGGGATCCATTTCAGATCGTAATCCGCAGTGGTTTTTTCCCCTCTGAGGAAACCTTCGAGCAGGGCCTGGTGTTTGCGCTCTTCGTTGGCAAAGTCCTTGAACATTTTGCGGGCATCTGAAAACTTCTGCTGGGCACTCGCGTCTTCATAAAAGGAGACCGCTTCTTTTTCTTTTTCAATGGCAAATTCGACTACTTCTCTAAAACCTCCAAATGTCATGCTCTTTCTCCTTACTTCTATCCACCCAGAGATCGAAGTTGTCCGGGTGTAGCCGTTAGCTCTTAGTGTTGGTGCTAAGCTCAATAATCTGGCTTCACTGGTTTTTGCCAATAGCCAAAAGCTGCCATCATCATTTTACCAGTTTGAATTTTGCTTTCACCGAGCCGCATACAGGACAATTCTCGGGCAGGTTGTCCTCACTGATGTATCTGCAGACCTGACAGACGTAATACTTGGAGAGCCGTTCTGCCAGCATGTCATTCATGGCCTTTTTATAGAGTTCGGAATGCCTGCCTTCCACATCGCGGGTGTGGGAAAACGCCCGTAGTGCGCCCTGGTTGTTTTCATCAGTAGCATCCTTGATAAGCTTTGGGTACTCGTCCACATTTGCCCTGATCTCATTTTGGAAGGCAGCGTCAAGATTTTCTTCAGTGGATTTTACCTTGCCATTTCGATCTCATTAGTGCCCATCCACAAATAGACTTTGGGCACTAGCGAGTTTCCAATTCAGAAATGAGATATTTTTTACAAGATCAAGGAAATCAAGGGATTGCGCGGAGGCGTACTATAGTACGCCGCACAAGTGATCCCGCAGATTGACGCCGAGATTGTGAAAAATAGCCATTTATGGATGAAAACTCATTAGGCTTTCAGGGAGAAAATCGTCCCCGATTGCCATCGACGGTACCCGAATTTATTGAGATGTTACGAAAATAAGGTGGTTTCGAGGCCGTTTTTAGCACCTTTTTCACCTATGACTGTCGAAGATAAGTTAATAATAGATAAGGAAACTAAATAAGTCAAAGGGCGCTTCCCCGGGATGAATAGGATTGATTGACATTAGGCCTGAGGAACGGTAAATGCTTTAAGCATAGAGGTAGGAAGAAAAACAGAAAAAACAGGACGATAGACAGCCCTTGAAAGGGGAGGATACGGCATTGAGTCGAAGCAGTAGAACATCTGAAACGGCGCAAGAGGCAATCAAAAAATTCCGGGATCACGTTTCATCCGGGAAAGCCGCGTTTTTTGAAAAGTATGGCATGCAGTTTGTCATGGGCAGTCGTTACGGATGCTATCTCGGTGACCTGGATGGCAAAAAGAGGTTGTTGAACCTCCATTGCAACGGCGGAGTGTTCAACCTGGGACACCGGAATCAGGAGCTGATTGATATCCTGAAACAGGGCTTCGATAGATTTGATATCGGCAACGGCCACCTCATGAGCGAGGCCAGGGCGGACCTGGCAAAAGTGATCGCAGATTTGATGCCGGAGGACCTTGACTATACCGTCTTCGGGGTCAGCGGTGGTGAAGCAGTTGATCTTGCGCTCAAGGTTGCCCGGGCGTACACGGGAAGGGAGAAAATTATCTCCGTGAAGGGTGGCTACCACGGACACACGGGTCTTGCCATGGCCGCCGGCGATGAGAAGTACCGGGCCCCGTTCGGACCACAGGTTCCCGGGTTCGTGCAGGTCCCTTTTGCAGACAGGGACGCACTCAATGCCGAAATGGATACCAACACGGCCGCAGTGATACTGGAAACCGTTCCCGCAACCCTTGGTATTGCAATTCCGCCGGAGGGATACCTTCCCGCAGTGCGGGAGCTTTGTACTGAACATGGTGCACTCCTGATCATAGACGAGGTGCAGACAGGGCTCGGCCGCACCGGCAAGCTTTGGGGATTTGAACATTTCGGGATTGTGCCGGATGTTGTGGTCCTGGGGAAAGGGCTTTCAGGAGGTATCTATCCCATCACGGCCACGGTGATCCGAAGATCCCTGGAAAGTGTCTTTTACGAGGATCCTTTTATCCATGTCTCCACATTCGGCGGCGCGGAGGTAGGCTGTCTGGTGGCGAAAAAGGTCCTGGAAATTTCGTCGGACCCGGAATTTTTGGACCATGTGAACGAACTGGCCCGTTTGTTTGACCAGGGGGTGGAAAAACTCCGGAAAAAGCATCCCCGGTTTCTGGTTGGCCTTCGCCAGTTCGGGCTCATGATGGGCCTGGAATTGAAGGATGAGCTATCCGGACCGGTGCTCTCCAAAACCGCATATGACAATGACCTGCTCATGGCTTACGCTAATAATGACCCTTCTGTGTGCCAGTTCCTCCCCCCCCTGATTATGGACCTCAGCGAGGTTGACCTGGTCATGGAGCGGTTGGACCGGGCGCTTGCGGCCGCCAAACGGCTGCTGCCGGTCCTTAAATTAAAGCGGCAGGTGGAAGGGTTTGTGGGGAAATGGAAGCATTGAAAAAGAGATGGAGTGCGGGAAATGGAGATTGATCGAAAACTGGTTGATGATTTTGAGGCGGGGTTGAATCCCCAGGACCCTGAAAAGTCGCGTATCCCCGCAACGGTGCTCGGCTACGGGGAAATTTCCATTATCCTGCAGATAGGGGATAACCCGGACGTGGCCTATAAGCGGATGCCGCTTTTTTCCAGCCGGGAAGCTGCAGAAATGTATGCGGAAGAGTTTCATGAGTATTGCCGATACCTCAGTGGCGCGGGCCTTACCCTTCCTCATCACGAAACCCTGATCATTGAAATTCCGGATCGGCCAGTGGTGCTCTACATTGCGCAGGAGCGTTTCCCCGGCGAACGTTTCGCCCACCGGCTTATCCATGAATTTGAACCGGAGGAGTCAGTTGCACTACTGGAACGAATCGTCGGGGAGATAGACAAGGTGTGGAAATCCAACGCTTCATCCCTGCCCGCACTTGAACTGGCAATCGATGCCCAGGTGTCCAACTGGGTGGCCCTGGAAAACGGCCGGATCCTTTACATAGATACAAGTACGCCTCTCTACCGCAAGGATGGGGTGGAGCAGATGGATCCGGAGCTCTTCCTGCAGAGCGCCCCGGTCTTTCTTCGCTGGTTGATCAGGTGGTTGTTCCTCAAAGATGTGATGAACAGGTACCACGATCCCCGGCTGGTGTATGTGGATCTTGCCGGCAATCTCTACAAGGAGAAGGCCGCGGAACTGATACCGGCGGTCATCCAAAGCATCAATCGTTATCTGTCTCCCGGACAAGAACCCCTCACTCACCGGGAAGTGGAAAAGTACTACAAGGAAGACAAACTCATCTGGACGCTTTTCCTGGCCTTTCGGCGCATTGACCGGTGGCTTACCACCAAGGTGTTTCGGAAGCGATATGAATTCCTCCTGCCCGGCAAAATAGAGCGTTGAGCCATGTGTGATACCTTTGTCGCCCTCCCACCTTTTACCGCCGATGGTTCCGTTGTCTTCGGGAAGAACAGTGACCGGGAACCCAACGAAGCCCAGGTCCTCGAATATCATCCTGCGCGGAAACGCGGAAAAGACGAGACTCTGCGGTGCACCTATGTAGAGGTCCCCCAGGCAAAAGAGACCTATGCTGTCCTGCTTTGCAGGCCATTCTGGATGTGGGGGGCGGAAATGGGCGCAAATGAAAAGGGCGTGGTCATAGGAAACGAGGCGGTATGGACAAGGATGCCCACTCAAAAAAAGAATGTTTTGACGGGCATGGATCTCCTTCGCCTGGCCCTGGAGCGGGCGTCTTCGGCACGGCAGGCCCTTGAAACAGTGGTACAGCACTTGTCGGATTTCGGCCAGGGCGGGTTGTGTGGATATAAAGACAGACATATTTCCTACCACAACAGCTTTTTGATTGCCGACCCGAAAGAGGCATGGGTACTTGAAACTGCAGGACATCTCTGGGCCGCTTTGAAGGTGAAGGGAGCATACTCCATCAGCAACGGACTTACCATCGGGGAGGAGTTTGACGACGCTCATCCGGAATTAATCGAAACGGCGAGAAAGAAGGGCTGGCTGAAAAAGGGAAAGGATTTTCATTTTGCCCGGTGTTACTCGGACTTCCTTTATGCCACGTTTTCCGCTTCACGCACGCGCCGGGATCGGTCCTTCAAGTGCATTGCCGGGATGAAGGGTGAAATGCATGTCCCGGGCGCGTTCGGAATACTGCGAGACCATGGAGATAGCGAATATTACCCGGATAGCCACCTCCTGGGAAACAGGTTGTGCGCCCATGCGGGAAACAGGGTGTTCCGGAACGCCACCCAGACAGTGGGATCACTGGTGGCCCACCTGAAACCGGGATCTCAAACCTATTGGCCCACAGGAACTTCATCTCCGTGTATCGCGACTTTCAAACCAGTCTGGTTTCGTGGGCCGGTCCTCCCGGACCTTGGAGTCGCGCCCACCGGGAACTTTGACGAGAAATCTCTGTGGTGGCACCATGAGAAACTGCACCGGGCTGTATTACAGGATTTCTCCACCCGGGCAATGGCGGTCAGGGAAGCACGTGATGGTCTTGAAAAAGAGTTCCTGGAGGTCCCATCAGAAGAAACTGCAAATGAGAGCGGTCAGGTGACTGCGGCAGCTTTTGAGAAAGCGCGGGAAAAAACAGCCGAATGGACGCATCTTGTCTGTGAATTGCCGATAAAGAAAAGCCCACGATATTTTTACCGCAGTTACTGGAGAAGACAGAATCAAGAGGCCGGATTCATGGTGTAATAATGCTCCCCCCTTTCCATTTGGGAGAGCAACATCAAAACAGTACAGCACACCGCAAAAAGGCCGGTAAAGAGGTTTGCGCTAACCGGCCAAGGGGGCCTGCCCGAAAAGGAATATATTTCCGTGGATCAGCTCTGACCGGCGCCGGATTTTTGAAGAAGGCGCCTTGCTTGAAACCCGTAAGGGAGTCTCATCTCCGGTCTCAGGTCTTTTGCGCCTACTCAGATGTGGAAGCAAGGGGGAGCGCTATTATGAACCCCGTATGGCTCGATATTCCTTCCCGAGCAGACCCCATATGCCTCAACTTCAACCCTGCCGGGATAGGGCGGGATGAAAGGCCGGTGCGCCCGGGTTTTTGAGAAGATACTAGCGAGGGACGTCATTTCTAAGGTGGGTCGGGGCGAGAATTTTCTGCGGGAAAAACACACCTTCCAGAATTTTCGCAAGGAACTCTGGCGACCCAATATTTTTACCCGGCAGAGGTACAATGCGTGGCATGCGGAGGGCGCCAAGGATACAGCCGACAGGATACCCGAAGAAATTCGGAGGCTGGTGTGAAGCAAGGGGACGTCCTTAAATACTAAAATAACT
>JAFDGR010000154.1 GCA_019309145.1 Deltaproteobacteria bacterium
AACAGTCTGCATTACAAACAGATTTCTCGAAGGAAAATCGTGCGGAGTTTCTTATGAGTATATTGGTAGATGAAAACAGCAAGGTTATTGTCCAGGGTATCACGGGCAAAGAAGGTAGTTTTCATACAAAGCAGATGCTTGAGTATGGCACCAGGATTGTCGCAGGAGTAACACCCGGGAAAGGAGGCATGGTCTCCGAAGGGGTCACGGTATTCAACACCGTTCGAGAGGCCGTCGAAAAAGCTGGGGCGAACGTGTCTTGTATCTTTGTGCCTCCACCATTCGCCGCAGATGCCATCATTGAGGCCGCGGCAGCAGGCATCGCCGTCATCGTCTGTATCACGGAAGGCATCCCCACCCTGGATATGATCAAGGTGGCGGCTTTTCTCAAAGACAAACAGGTTACCTTGATCGGTCCCAATTGCCCCGGAATCATCTCCCCCGGAAAAACCAAGGTGGGCATCATGCCCGGCTCCATCCACCGCCCCGGCGGAGTGGGGGTTATCTCCAGAAGTGGGACCCTCACCTATGAGGTGGTCCATCAGGTCACGAACGCGGGGCTTGGCCAGTCCACGTGCATCGGCATCGGTGGTGATCCAATTATCGGCACCTCCTTCATAGACCACCTTGAAAAATTTGAAAAGGACCCGGACACCCAGGCCGTGGTTCTCATCGGGGAGATCGGTGGGTCAGCTGAGGAAGAAGCAGCAGAATATATCAAGCACTCGTTTTCCAAACCTGTCATCGCTTTCATAGCCGGCCAGACCGCTCCCCCCGGTCGGCGCATGGGGCATGCCGGCGCCATTATTTCGGGAGGACAGGGCAAAGCGGAAGACAAAATCAAGGCATTGCAGGAAGCTGATATCAAAGTGGTCATGGATCTTGGACGTCTCGGGGAGGATGTTCGCCAAGTTCTGACCGGATAAGATGGGTTTCGTGCGTTCGTGTTCCTCCATATATGGATGGACACGAGATTGCTTGACTCAGTTGGTCTTCGGTGTTAGGCTTCATGAATAATCGATGGTTCTCCCAAGAGAGCCATCTTGGTGCATTGGAGGTATACTCATGTTTGGAATTGGAATGCCGGAATTGATCATTATCCTGATCATTATCCTGATCATCTTTGGGGCTGGGAAGTTACCCGAGATCGGCAGCGGCATCGGGAAAGGCATAAAGAACTTCAAAAAAGCAACCAACGAAGCCCAAAAAGAGATCCACGAACCAAAAGAAAATAGTGAGACCGAGACTCACGATGATAAGGCTTAGGAGACTTGCCTCCGCATTGAATGAACCTCAGAGCCAGTTTTAAAAAGGGATATCATCCTCCGGCACCGTAACCGGTTCTTCCACGGGATATCTTTCATCCGGGGTGCTCGCTCTTCCCTCTTTCCCCGCAGAACCGAGCATCTGCATGGTCTGCGCGAGAATTTCCGTCGTAAACCGCTTATTTCCATCCCGATCTTCCCATGAGCGCGTCTGCAATTTCCCCTCTATGTACACCTGCTTCCCTTTGTGAAGGTACTCACCGCAGATCTCGCCGAGGCGGCCCCATGCCACAATGCGGTGCCACTCAGTCCGTTCTTCCTTGCCCCCTTCCTTGTTGGTCCACTGTTCGGTGGTGGCGATCCTGAAGTTGGCCACCGCTCGTCCGCTGGGGGTATATCGTACCTCCGGATCCGCTCCCAGGTTCCCGATCAATATCACCTTGTTGATGCTTGCCATGTCAGGTTCCCCCTTTTCACGTCTGGTGTTCAATGTGCGGTTGCAATTGATGAAAAACGTATCACAGTGAAAGAAACAAAATCAAGGGTATTTGTCATGAGAAGCGGTTCCGGCTGAAGCCTGAAGAAAGATGGTGCTGTGGGTACAACAGGAAACCTGGGGCCATTTCCTTGTTGACGAAAGGAGGTGAATGCGCTAATCTGCTGTTAATTCAATATAATTACGGTTGCAGGCTTGTTCCTGTCATTGCAGGAAAAAACAATCGAAAAATCTTTTTCACAGGGGTTTTCAGAATGGTAAAGGTAATCCCCCTTGGCGGGGTTGGAGAAATAGGACTGAACATGATGGCAATTGAGCACGAGGATACTATCCTCGTGGTGGATGCGGGGCTGATGTTCCCCGATGAATACATGCCCGGTGTGGATATCGTCATTCCCGATTTTCAGTATCTTCGTGACAACAGGGAACGGGTAAAATGGGTTATCCTGACCCATGGTCATGAAGACCACATCGGGGCCATGCCTTTTTTCCTCAGGGAGTTTTCCGTCCCCGTATACGGTTCCAGGTTCACCCTGGAACTCCTGAAAGAAAAGCTGAAAGAGCACCGGCTGCTCGACCAGGCAGACCTGCAAAAGGTGAATGCCGGAGAAAAACGTACGTTCGGCCCTTTTGAAATTGAATTTATCCACGTGAACCACAGTATCATAGACGGGTTGGGTCTTGCGATCCGTACCCCTGAGGGCATCCTTGTCCATTCCGGCGACTTCAAGATCGATCCCACGCCGGTGGACGGCCTTCTCACTGATCTTCCCCGTTTTGCCCACTATGGCGAAGAGGGTGTTCTGGCCTTCTTTTCGGATTCCACGAATGCTGAAAAGGACGGATTTACCCTGAGTGAAAGCGAGGTCCGCAAGACCCTCGCCGATATTATTGGAAATTGCCATGGGCGGGTGATCGTCGCCATGTTCGCATCCAATATCTCCAGGATCCAGCAGATCATCAACCTTGCCATCGAGTGCGACCGGAAGGTGGTCTTCAATGGGAAGAGCATGATCACCAATGTGAATATCGCCCGGCGAGAAGGCTTTATTCGCTTTCCCGAAGACGTGGAAATAAGCGAACGACAGATTGGACAGTACCAGGACAAACAGATCGCGATTATCACCACGGGAAGTCAGGGAGAGCCCATGTCCGCCCTTACCCGGATGGCGCAGGGACGACACAAGAATATCAAGATCAAATCCGGAGACACGGTAATCCTTTCTTCAAAGTTCATTCCCGGGAACGAAAAAGCCATTGCAACTATCATTAACAGCCTCTATCGCATGGGGGCCGAGGTGGTGTACGAAAAGGTCTCGGCTATTCATACTTCCGGGCACGCCAACAGGGAAGAATTAAAACTCATGCTCAGCCTGGTGAAACCGAAATTTTTCATTCCGATCCATGGAGAATGCCGTCATCTCATGCGGCACCTCCAACTGGCAAGCGAAATGGGGATTTCATCAGAACGAACGCTGCTGGCGGAAGACGGTGTTGAAATCTGTTTTGAAGACGGCAAGGCCTTCCTGGGAGAACAGGTGCAAAATGGACGGGTGTTCGTGGATGGAAAAGGAGTCGGTGATGTTGGTGACATGGTCCTTCGTGACCGGCGCAGGCTCAGTGAGCACGGCATGGTCATCGTACTCCTGAACGTGGACGAAAAAACAGGAAATACCATCTACGGTCCCGACATCATTTCCAGGGGATTTGTCTTCGAGGATCAGGGCCGCTTTATCCTGGAAGACGCCAAGTGCGTGGTCCTCGAGATAATCGATGAACTTGTTCAGGCAGCGCCCGTGGACTGGCCGGACGTGGAATCAGAAATAGAAAGACGCTTGAAGAAGTTCTTTTACAATGTTATTGAACGAAGACCCCTGATTCTCCCTTTGATTGTCACGGTGTGAGGAAAAAGGCGAAAAGCCAACGGAAGAGAAAGATATTGAACAAGAAAGCAGCCAAAAAGAAGCCTGCCAAAGATTTGCAGCCCATCCGGAGAGAAATACGGGGGCTTATCTTTCTTCTGGTCGCCATACTGGTGGCCGGGAGTCTTCTTTCCTATCACCCGGCTGACAAGCTCCTGTGGAATGTCACCGGACCGCTCGGGAAATCCCAGAACCTGTTCGGTGCTGTCGGCGCCCACATCGCCGGTGGCCTCCTGCTTCTCATCGGCTTTTCCTCCTTCTGGCTCGCAGTCATTGGTATTGTGCTCGCGCTTCTCTCCTTCAAGGGACGTTCCCTTTCTTCTCCCATCATCAACGTGATCGCCGCTTTCGTCCTGATTCTGAGTTTTTGCGGCATCCTGAATATTGAATTCCCAGAGGTTGTTCGATTCAGACAAGGACATGTCATTGCCGGCGGCCTGGTGGGATTGTATTTGGCAGGATTTTCCGTGGACCTGCTGAATCATTACGGCGCCCTGATCTGCCTCCTGGCCCTCTTTATCGTCTCCCTGATGATCAGCACAAGGCTTTCCCTGGGATGGTTTTTTGCCACACTGTTCACGTGGGTTTCCATGTTTGTCAGAAAATGCCAAACGCTCCTCGAGAAGCGCCACGAGCGGAAAAAACGGGCTAGAAAAACCATGCCGGCCAGAAAAAGAACGAGAACCGCACCAAAGGTCACCATTTCAGAACCGGTCCCCGAAACCAGGAAAAAACCCGAGCAGAAGGCCTTTTCCTTTATGAGCGTGGACGGACATTTCGAGCTTCCTTCTCTTGACCTGCTCGATGATCCCCCGGAAAGCAAGAACAAGAGCATCCAAAAGGAAAGCCTGGAAATGAATGCCCGCCGCCTGGAGAAGAAGCTTGCCGACTTTGGGGTGCAGGGAGAGGTGGTGGAAATCCTGCCGGGCCCCGTTATTACCATGTACGAATTCAAGCCCGCTCCCGGCATAAAAATCAGCAAGGTGGCCTCACTGGGCGACGATCTCGCCCTCACCCTCAGGGCATCCAGCATACGCATCGTGGCCCCTATCCCCGGAAAGGCTGCCATCGGCATAGAAATACCCAACAACCAGCGGGAAATGGTCTACCTGAAACAGATCCTTTCCAGTGCAACCTACCAGGAATCCAGTTTCAAGCTCCCCATTGCCCTGGGCAAGGATATTACGGGGGCCCCGGTGATTACTGATTTGAGCAGGATGCCCCACCTGCTGGTGGCCGGAGCTACAGGCACAGGAAAAAGTGTTTCCATCAACACCATGATCAACAGTTTGCTGTTCAAGGTCTCCCCCGAAATGGTTCGCTTCCTGATGATTGATCCCAAGCGGATTGAACTTTCCATCTACCACGATATTCCGCACCTCCTGCACCCGGTTGTTATTCACCCAAAAGAGGCCACAAAGGCACTCAAATGGGCCGTGCAGGAAATGGAGAGGCGCTACATGCTCCTCTCGGACCTGGGCGTACGGAACATTGAGGCCTATAACCGCAAGATCCGGAAAGGCCTGAAAACCCCTCCTCCTGATGACGGCGAATCGGACAGAAAACCCCTGCCCTATATTATCCTCGTGATCGACGAACTGGCTGATCTCATGATGGTATCTTCAAGAGAGGTGGAAGAGACCATCACGCGGCTGGCCCAAATGGCACGGGCGGCAGGTATTCACCTGATCATAGCGACCCAACGGCCCTCAGTTGATGTACTCACCGGTATTATCAAGGCGAATTTTCCCACAAGGATTTCTTTCCAGGTCTCTTCCAAGGTAGACTCCAGGACCATCCTGGACGCTATCGGCGCGGAACACCTGCTCGGGGACGGAGATATGCTCTTCATGCCTCCCGGGGTAGGTCGTGTCATCCGGATCCATGGAGCATTCGTCTCGGAAGATGAAATCAGAGGGGTAACCGATTTCCTGCGGAACCAGAAAAAGCCGGACTACGACGAGAGCATCCTCTCTGTTTCCGAGAATGACGGCGCTGACGAGACTGACCTGGAAAAGGATGAAAAATATGACATGGCCGTGGAGGTTGTCATGCAGACCGGTCAAGCCTCCATTTCCATGATCCAGCGAAGGCTCCGTGTAGGGTACAACCGAGCTGCCCGAATGATTGAACTCATGGAAAAGGAGGGAATCGTCGGCCCCTCTGACGGCGTGCGTCCAAGAGAAGTCTATGGAAGGAAAGGGGGCTGACATGCAGCGGACAATCTACCTTCTCTCCCTGATCGTTGTCCTCTCCCTGCCGGTTTCTGCCCCGGCAG
The DNA here is from genome assembly GCA_019309145.1 of Deltaproteobacteria bacterium. Lineage (GTDB taxonomy): Bacteria > Desulfobacterota > DSM-4660 > Desulfatiglandales > Desulfatiglandaceae > B46-G9. Next base: position 5,962 of record JAFDGR010000154.1, read on the forward strand.
GAGAAGATGTGCATTCCTTGATGGCGAAGATACAGGAAAAATACAAGCACCTCGAAGCGGCAGATGCTTCTTACACGCGAGACGTGATTACCCGGTCCATGTCAATGATGGGCATGCAGACGAGCGGTGACCTGGCAACGGGCAAGCTCTTTTTTCAGTTCCCACATTTTATCCGGATGGAACAACAGACGCCCACCCATGAAATCCTGGTCTCGGACGGGGATGTTCTCCTGTGGTATGTCCCTGCAAAAAAAACCCTGTACAAGTACCCGGCTGAAAAATTCGGCAAAGAGCTGACAGTCCTGAGAGACCTGTTCCGTGGCCTGGACAAAGCGGAAAAACAGTTCCACATCGCCCTCCTGGAACCTGCCAAGGACCGGTCATTTCAATTGAAGCTGACCCCCGATCCTCCCTGGGAACAGGTGGACTACCTGGTAATCTCATTTTCCCGGAGCCTGGATATCCAGGGCCTTGAAATACATAACCTCCTCGGCAGTATCACCCGCTTTACCATAGAGGGGTTGAAGGCAGCCGGTCCTTTTAAAAAAGATTTTTTCAAACTCCACGTCCCGGACGACGTCAAGGTGATCGAAGAAAACTAACCTTTTAACGCCTGTTCAAAATCCGCAATAAGATCATCGGTCGCCTCGAGTCCCACCGAAAACCTGATCAAGGTCTCCGATATTCCAAGTGCATCCCGTTCCTCTGGTGTCATGCCCGCATGGGAAGTGGTCGCAGGCCTGGTGATGAGGCTTTCCACCCCTCCGAGGCTGGGAGCCACAAAAGGGATTTGAATGCCCTCCAGAAAGCGCTCCGCTGTCTCCACATCCCCCGCCAGCTCAAAACTCAGCATGCCGCTGAACCCATCGAACAAATCACGCGCCCGCTCGTGGGCCGGATGGCTTGCAAGGCCTGGGTAGTTTACCATCTCGATTTTCGGATGGGCCTCCAGGAACCGGGCGATCTTGAGTGCGCTCTCATTCTGGTATCTCATGCGCACGGCCAGGGTCTTCAGTCCCCGGTCCAGCAGAAAACACGCGTGAGGATCCAGTGACCCTCCCAGGTGGTTCAATGTATGGGTAATTTTTTCAATCAGTTCAGCCCGCCCGATCACCGCCCCTGCAACAATATCGGAATGGCCGTTGAGGTATTTGGTACAACTGTGCAGTGACAGATCAAAGCCCCACTCGGAGGGCCTGAAGTTCACCGGGCTCGCGAAAGTGTTGTCAATGACGGAAATGATCCCATGGGCCTTTGCAAAGTCCGCAACGGCCTTCAGATCCGCAACTCCCAGCAGAGGGTTCGTCATGGTTTCCACGTAAATCATCCTGGTTTCAGGCCGCAAAAGGGTTTTCCAGGATTCAGAAATGTTGCCGTCAAAAAAGTCAAAGGAGATGCCCAGCCCGGCCAGCTCTTTTGTGAGAAGACCATGGGTACCCCCGTACAGGCAGTCTTGCGCCAGGAAATGGTCACCGGGGGAAAGAAGTGCCAGAAATACAACGGAAATGGCGGCCATGCCGCTGGCGGTTACCAGAGCGGCCTCTGCATTTTCCAGCGCGGCCAGCTTCCGATGCAGAAGCACGTGATTGGGCGTGTTATTGAGGCGAATATATTTCAAATCATGGTAGCTGCCGGCCCCGGTATACACAAACGTTGATGACTGGAAAACGGGCATGCTGACCGCACCCTCAATCGGCTTTTCAGGCTCACCTGCATGAATCAATTTGGTTTCCAGGTGGCTCCACGATTTTCCCATACTGTTTTCTCCCTTGCGTCAATGAAGCAATGTTGTGCCGGTTCGATTGGTTAAGCAGCTTTCAAAATTTGTGTTTTTGGCTGCCTTTTTTGCCTTTCCCCCTCAAATCCGTCGAAGACGGACGGTCCTCGTTTCCTTTCCCCTTTTACCTTTCACCTACACCTTGCATCCTGTCTTTACCTTTGCTGATGTCCATCCATAAATGAGATAGTTTGTTCGAGATCAAGGCATGCGAAAATTTTGACCGCAGGAATACATTTGGGTATTTCGAGGATCAAAATTTGAGCATAACGCAGATATCGGGCAAAATAGCCATTTATGGATGGACATCAATAGTCATGGGGGATACCCTTTATATGCAACATCAGGTGTTCCCGATCATCAATGTCTTCCAGCCATCCGTAATTCGCATCATCCTTGCTGTCAAGATCCTTCAGGTACGGTTTTATGTCCAGCAAAGGAGTACCGTCAAAGGCATCCAGGCCCGACGTAAAGACTTCATTGCCCGTGACCCGCTTGACCTCCACAATGCTTAATCCCAGTGGATTGGGGCGGACCGGGGACCGGCTGGAAAAAAGACCCACTTTTTTCCCGGGGGTCCAGGGAGGCGTCACCGACATGGAAGGTTTCCTGTTCACGCGATGGATCAAATAGAGGACATAGATATAACGAAACCGGTCCAGGTCCTGCAAGCCCTCTGCATAAGGAGGATCAACACAGAGGCGGAATTCCCCTTCGTCGTTCGCGAGGGGTTGATAAGGGGCACTATCCACATAGGGCGTCCGGATAACCCCGATAGGTTTCAAACGGTACTCTCCACGATCCTGTTCAATCCGCTTCTCTGCTGTTCCGTCCCGGTCTTTTTCCTTGCGGGATTTTTCAGGGACAACACTCCCTTTTTTTTTCTCGAGAAGCCTTTGTGCCTGCTCAATATGCTTGTTTACTTCTTTTGACAGGGCTATGACGTTCTCTAGTTGCTCAGCTACGCCTCTCAAGCCGGACGATTCCGCCTTGCGCTTCCATTTCTCATGGTCGAGCATA
>JAFDGR010000014.1 GCA_019309145.1 Deltaproteobacteria bacterium
CTCGATCCCGTGACTGGCGACAGGTCCAAAATCACTATTGATGCAAACTGGGGGTTTGGAGAAAGTATCGTGCAAGGCATGGTTTCTCCTGATAACTTCATTATCAGTAAAAACTCCCTGTCCATAAGACAGAGTATCATAGGACAGAAGGATCAAAGATTCGTGGCAAAGGGATGCGGCACTATTGTCGAACCAGTTCCCTCTGAACAGCAAGCGATTCCCTGCATCAGTGCCGCAGAAGCAATAGAAATCGCAAAGATGGGAATGCTCATCGAAAAACATTACGGGTCTCCACAGGACATTGAATGGGCCATAGACAGGGATTTGCCGTTTCCTGAAAATACCTTCTCGACCCAGTCCAGGCCGGTAACGGCCGCGGGGAAAAGCGATTTCAAGCATGGAATTTTAAAGGAAAAGGGAAAGAGTGACACCGACCACATCATTGATCTTATGCTGAAGGGGTTCAGTAAATAGTGCCCATCCACAAATGGCTAATCTGCCCGATATCGTCGTTATGCTCAAATTTTAATCCTCGAAATACCCGAACTGTATTCCTGCGGTTAAAATTTTCGTATGCCTAGATCTCGAACAAATTATCTCATTTCTGGATGGGCACTGCTAAATAAGGAGTAAATCATGCCGGACACTCTATTAGAGGGTAAAAAGATTCTTATAGTGGATGATGAGCCTGATATACTGGATGTATTGGAAGAAATGCTCGATATGTGCGAAATTGTAAAAGCATCGTCATACGATGAGGCCAAAAAATATTTGGAGTCGGACGATTTCGACATGGCTATTTTGGATATCATGGGTGTTGACGGCTATAAACTGTTACACATTGCCAAACTCAGAAACATAACTGCCGTCATGTTGACAGCCCACGCATTGAGTCCTGATAATCTTGTAAAATCTATCAAAGAAGGAGCTGATTCTTACCTCCCCAAAGAAGAAATGGGGAATATCAAGACTTTCTTGATTGACATACTGAAATCCCAGGATGAGGGGGAATCCACCTGGGAGCCCTGGCACAGGACGTTGTCCTCTTCCTATTTTGAAAGGAAGTGGGGTGCCGCCTGGAAAGATCAGAACAAGGAATTCTGGGAAAGATTCAGGGCCAGCAAAAAAGAAAAGAAATAAGAGCTCAGCTGTCTTTTTTGACAGGAGTAACAGGATGTACAGGAAAACATCTCGTTAATCCTGTAATCCTCTCTAAAGATTTTTAATAGGGAACCATATAATATGCTGATCAAACCGGACTGCATTCCTTGCATATTGACGATGTCCATCAGAGCGATAAGGAAATTGGCTCTAAATGAACATGTTGTGAAGGAATTGTACAGCAGGATATTGGAAATTCCTTCATTGAGGGGTCAATACTGGGACATCACAAGTGCGGAAATTATCGAGCTTGTATGGGGAAAAATTGCGGATACGACAAAGAGTGCAGATCCTTTTTGTTCTCTGAAATTAGAACAAAACAAGAGGATTATGGAAATTTACCCTTTCCTGGAGAAATTAGTGGATGAGGCTTCTGATCCTCTCTATACCGCTGTGAAGCTTGCCATACTGGGAAATGCTCTTGATGTGATGATCAGTGACAGCAGGCAGGACATTGAGCATTCAATCAAGGAAAAGCTGGAAGCACCAATTTCAAAAACGATGTACCGGGAATTTAAAAAGCGCCTCAAACAAAGCAATATCCTGTTGTTTTTTGGGGACAATAGCGGTGAAATTGTGTTTGACAAGTTATTGATCAAGACAATAAAAAAAATGTACGATCCTGAAATCGCCTTTGTGGTCAGGAGTGTCCCCACGCTGAATGATGCAACCCTTGATGAGGCAAAGATGGTAGGCATGGACAAAATAGCCACGGTTATTGAAAATGGTATTGACGGTCCTCTGCCCGGTACTATCCTGAAAAGATGTTCGAACGAAGTAACCGATTTCGTCAGCCGTGCCGATCTGATTATTTCTAAGGGTGGCGGAAATTTTGATACCTTGGAAGAGGAAACAGGGTATTTAAAGGGGAAGATAAGCTTTCTACTTCTTTCAAAATGTGATCCCTATTACAAGTACTTTGGAGTGAAAATACACCACCCCGTATTGGCCAATTTTTTTGAAAAGGGATGATGTTCCCTCCTCGTAGCCACCATGCATACAAAGAGCAGGCTTTCAAGAAGCGGGAATATTATTTCCAGTTCTCGAACATCCGCGTCATGATTTCCCGCAACCCGCGTTGTGGGTCTTTCCCCTGCGCCATTTCAAGGAGGATATCCAGAAAGGCCTGCGCAGGGCGACTGAGGTGTTCATTCTTCAGATACGCTATGCTTACATCCAGATAGAATTCTTCTCCTGCCAAGGGAACAGTGGCGAGCTTCTCCTCTTTGAGCTCTACGGCAACCGCCTCTTTCACGAGAAAAGAAAAACCCTCACCCTGGTGCACCAATTGTTTAATGAATTCCGCGTTGCTCGTCTCCATCAGGATATTGGGAGTGCAGCCATGCCGCTCGAACAGGGCGTTGACCTTCCGCCGGGTCCCTGATCCCACCTCCTTCATGATGATGGGCTCCCCGGCAAGATCCCTGATTGACACCGCGTCTTTTTTGGCCAGCGGATGGGACGGCGCCAAAATGAGCACAAGTTCCTCCTGGCTGAAAGGGATAAAGCAAACCGCGGGATCTTCGGCAGCCCTGGCGATAATGGCAACCTCGTTTTTCAGGGCAACCAGACTGTGGATCATATCAAGGGAACTCCCCTCATCAAGATGGATCTTTATGTCGGGGTAGGCCTCGTGAAAAGTAGTGACCAGGATGGGCATGAAATAGCGGGCATAGGTCTTGGTCGTGCCCAGGCGCAACACCCCTCGCTTCAGATTCCTCATCTCTTCTATCGCGTCTTCCACCTCCCTTTCACACTCAAAGATCCGCTTGGCGTAGTGAAAAAGTGCCGCACCCTCGTCAGTCAGGTGGATATTCCGTCCCCGTTTCTTGAAAAGTTTTAATGCGCACTGGTCTTCCAGTTTCCTGATCTGGGTTGTAACCGCGGGTTGGGTGACGCAGAGCCTTTGCGCAGCCACAGTGCAGCTCTGATACTTCGCGGCCATATAAAAGACTCTCAAATGGTGTAAATTGATCATGGGGATAAGAACAAAACGCTTAAACAGATTTTATGAGACAAATTAATTCATAATATTTGTTTATATATATCATAATAATAATGAAATTGACAAGAATAAATGCTTCTTCCATGATTTCTGGAAGCTGAAATCCGATTATTCCGGCCTTTTCTCCTGGTCGGACCAACGTCCCCCCAAGCCGGGAGCATCTTCTTTTATGCGTTGGCACTGTCTTCCCGCAGCCGCTCAGCTTCTGATCCGGGGCAGGGTTTATTCAACTGCAATTCCGCTTTGTGAACAACAGGGCACCTCTTTACTAACCACCAACAGAAGAAGGAGGATTGAAGATGGCAGATGAAAAAGCAGGAAGATTTCCGGATCCCCACGAGTACCAGGTTCCGCCGGAGCTGGAGGGCTGGGAGGAGATGTATCCTTCCCATTATCTCTTCTCGGATGACAGGAAGGAATGGGAAGCAAGCCAGTTCTGGTACCTGGATAAGATTCACGCCCCGGAACCCGTGCCGCCCCTGGACCAGATCTTCCAGGAAGCCTGGCAAATCTCACTCTCCCAGTACACTACCAGGGTATTCTGCATCCCGCCGGCCCAGGGGATCGCGCAGCGAATGGTCGGATGTTACATGTACATCTGCGCCATCGCTCCTCCGCCCGAGGAAATCATCGGCGAAAAGGCCGCCCTTTTCGAAAAGCGCGTGTTTTATGTCTTTGAGCACTATGATGAACTGTGGGAAAAATGGTTGACCAAATTCAAGGCGCTCGGGAATGAGATGGCATCCGTGGAAATCCCGAAAGAGCTGCCCAAATTCGTTCCGGAAGACCAGGTTCTTCCCGCCCCAAAGGGTTACTATGCATCCTATGACTTGATGTCGTCCTTTGACAAACTCGCGGACCTGATGATCAAGGGATGGCAGTACCACTTTGAAATGCTGAATCTGACCTACCTGGCCTACCTCATGTTCGGGGACGTTACCAGGAAGCTTTTCCCGGGGATAAGCGAGAGCGCTATCGGGAAGATGGTTGCCGGTGCCTATGTCTCCATGTTCAAGCCGGAAGAAGAACTCTGCAGGCTGGCAAAGCTGGCGCACAACTCCGGTGCGGTCTCAGCGGTGCTCAAAAAGAACGTCTCCGCACAGGAAAAAATCGCCGAGCTTGAAACAAGCGATGAAGGCAGGAACTGGCTCCAGGAATTAGAGAAATCCAAGGATCCCTGGTTTTATGTCTCGTGTGGCAGCGGCTGGTTCCACCACGAGGGGAGCTGGCTGACCAACCTGGACATCCCTTTCAGCTACATAAAGGACTATGTCGAGCGGCTGGAAAAAGGGGAAACCATTGAGCGCGCCCTCGATGAGATTGACAAACAAAGGGACGAAGTCGTGGCCAAGTACCGCGACCTCATCACAACCGACGATGACCGGAAGGCCTTTGATGACGCCTATAAGACTATCAGGACCATTTATCGATACGCTGAAGACCATCTGTTCTGGGTCGAGCACTGGCTCCACACGATCTGGTTTTCCAAGATCCGGGAACTAGGGAAAGTGCTCGTCGACAACGACATGCTGGACCAGCCTGATGACATCTTCATGTTCAATCGTTATGAGGTGCCCGAGATCCTGACGGAAGCGGCCACCGGCTGGGCATTGGGTGTGGATATTCCGGTACGAGGAAGTTATTACAAGGCAAAAGCGAAAAGAAGGAGAGAGATCCTTGAAGCGGCGGCAAAATGGAACCCCACTCCTGCCCTGGGCGTCCCGCCCGAGGAAGTTGCTGAGCCTTTCACCATCATGCTCTGGGGGGTCACCACTGACCGGGTGAAGGAATGGCTTGAAGGTATGGGAGAGGTAAAGGCCGAAGACGTCTCTGAAGTAAAAGGGTTCGCCTCGTCCGCAGGAGTCATTGAAGGTCCGGCGCGCGTCCTGAAACTCCTCAAAGATATCGTGGACCTCCAGCCTGGAGAAGTCCTGGTGTGTCCTTCAACGAATCCCTCGTGGGCGCCGGTATTTACCAAAATCAAGGGTGCCGTCACTGACATCGGCGGACTGACCAGCCACGCGGCCATTGTCTGCAGGGAATACGGAGTCCCCTCGGTAACCGGTACGGGAATCGCCACCTCTGTTATCAAGACCGGTGATATCATCAGGGTTGACGGTGACACCGGCTCCGTCACGATTGTCAAGAGAGCGGGGTAACCAAAAAAACCTCATACGTGAACAGGAAGAAGGGGGTGGCATATTGCCCCCTTCTCTTTCAGCTAACCATGAGGAAAGAGAAAAATGGAACTTATCCTGGATTTCAAGAATACTGACAAGACCTTTCTTCCCCGGGTCGGTGGAAAGAACGCGAGCCTCGGGGAAATGATCAAGGCGGGAATCAGGGTGCCGCCCGGTTTTGCCGTCACCACTGACAGCTACCAGCGTTTTATCACAGAGACCGGCATCGGTGATGCCATCTTCGGGCTCATGGCAGACCTGGATGTGGATGACGTGGCATCGCTCAACAGGGCGAGCGAGAGTATCCAAAAACTGATGAACAGTGCCGCCATGCCAGAAGATGTTCTCGAGGCAATACGAGCGGGCTATGAGGATCTCTGCCGAGCCTGTGGCGCGGACACGGTCCCGGTTGCCGTCCGTTCGAGTGCCACGGCCGAAGATCTGCCCACCGCCAGTTTCGCGGGGCAGCAGGACACGTACCTCTGGATCCTCGGAGGGGACAGTGTTGTAAAAAGCGTCAAGCGCTGCTGGGCCAGTCTCTTTACCCCCCGGGCCATCAGCTACCGCGTGAAGAATAATTTTCCCCATGAAAAAGTGTTGATCAGTGTCGGGGTTCAGAAGATGGTGCATTCCAAGGCCGCCGGGGTCATGTTCACCCTGAACCCGACAAATGGAGACCCATCAAAGGTTGTCATCGAAGGAAGCTGGGGACTGGGGGAAACCGTGGTCTCCGGGTCCGTAACCCCGGACAAATTCGTGGTGGACAAGGTGATCATGGAAGTAAGTGAAAAAACCATATCCACCAAGCATATTGAATGTGTCTACAACGCCGACAAGGGCGGAGTGATTGAGGCTGATGTGGCCACCGGCCGACAGACCGAATGCTGCCTGGAGGAACGGGAAGTCATGGAACTCGTCCAGATGGCGAAGCATATCGAGAAGCATTACGGCAGGCCCATGGATATCGAGTGGGCCATTGACGAAGACGTCCCCTTTCCGGAAAATGTTTTCATTGTCCAGGCCCGTCCGGAGACGGTCTGGAGCCAGAAAAAGAAGGAATCCGTGATCGGGAAAAAGAGCGGGTACCAGCTTCTCATGGAACAGGCCATGAAACGGATCAAGATTTCGTAGATAGATAATAGGAAACAGGAGTTTTCATTTAAAAAGGAGGAAAGGTATTTATGAAAAGTATGAGGGATTTTATTGCTCAGGCCGAAGCGGAGGGAATGCTCAAAAGGATCAAGGCTGAAGTTGACTGGGACTTGGAATTGTCCCACATTGCCAAGCTGAACGAAGAACAGCAGGGTCCCGCCCTCTTGTTTGAAAATGTGAAAGGTTATGATTCCCCAGTCATCACCAGCGTGTGCACCACCACGGAGCGGCTGGCCCTGATCATGAATGAACCCAGGGAGTCCACCCTTGTGGACCTCATGAAGGTATGGGTAGACAAACACCAAAACGCCATCCCTCCCACATTTGTTGAGACCGGGCCCTGCAAGGAAAACAAGATGATGGGTGATGAAGTTGACCTGTTCAAATTTCCCGCGCCCAAGTTTTACCCGCTTGACGGGGGAAGGTTTTTCGGCACGGCCCATTTCGTGGTAACCAGGGATCCGGAATCCGACTGGGTCAATATCGGGACTTACCGCTTGCAGCTGCTTGATAAGAATCACCTTGGCACCCAGTTCATCAAAGGAAAACATTCCGACATCATGCTCAAGAAATACCAGGCCATGGGCAAACCCATGCCGGTTTGCGTGGTGGTGGGATGCGATCCGCTCCTCTTTCTCATGGGCGCGGCCCGGCTCTCTGCGTTTGAATCGGAATACGACTTTGCAGGCTCCATCCGTGGCGAACCCATTGAGGTGGTCAAGGCAGAGACCAACGACCTCCCGGTTCCCGCCAGCGCGGAAATCGTGGTGGAAGGGGAAGTGGACGCGGACAAGTTCATGGAGGAAGGTCCTTTCGGCGAGTACACCGGTTACTATTCCGGGGTGGGCACAGACCCCAGGAACTATATCGATGTAAAATGCATCACCTACCGCAATAACCCGGTGTTCTGGGGAACCACGGTCGGGCGGGCCGTCACGGATACCCACATGACCATGGCTCTCACTTATGGGGCGACCCTGTGGCAGCAGCTCGTTGCCATGAAAATCCCCGGCATCAAGGCAGTGTACTGCCCGCCGGAGGGATCAGGACGCTTTCTGGCTATTATTTCCCTCAAGCAGATGTATCCCGGCCATGCAGATCAGGTGCTCACGGCGGCCATTTCAACGGAAATGGGCGCTTACGGGCTCAAGACGGTCATCGTGGTGGATGAGGACATCGATCCGTGGGATATTCCCCGTGTCCTCTATGCCCTGAGCTTCCGGTTCCAGCCGAACCGGTCCCAGGTTATCAAGCGGGGCAGGTCAACGCCCTTGGATCCATCCCTGCCGCTCAACGCGAGGGACATCACGGGGAGGCTCCTCCTGGATGCGACCATTCCCTATGACTGGAAAGAAAAACCCATACCAATTGAGCTCGACCCGAATTTGGTTGAAAAAATCAGAGGCCGATGGTCCGAACTTGGTCTGGACTAGGGTTGAATCAATGGGGGAGACGTGATCATGTCACAAGAAACCATGCTGGAGGGAAAAAGAGTCCTCATTGTTGATGACGAGGCTGACGTGCTGGCGACCTTGGAAGAGTTGCTTTTCATGTGTGACACGGCAAGAGCCTCTACTTTTGATGAGGCCAAGAAACTGTTGGAGACCCGGGATTTTGATATTGCCATCCTGGACATCATGGGGGTTGATGGATACGGTCTCCTGGAAATAGCCATCAAAAAAGGGATCCCGGCGGTGATGCTGACCGCCCACGCCTTTACACCGGACAATCTCGTCAAGTCCATCAAGGAAGGGGCCGCGAGCTATATTCCCAAGGAAGAGATAGCCCGGATCGCGGATTTCCTGGTAGATGTCCTGAAGGCAAAGGCGGCCAGGAAAGACCCGTGGGAGGCATGGCAGCGCAAGCTTCCCACCTCCTACTTTGAGCGGAGGTGGGGTGCCGCCTGGCAGGATGCGGACAAGGAGTTCTGGGAGCAATTCAAGGCCAGCATCAAGGCGAGGGATTCCAAGTCCGATAAACCCGATTGATTGCATGCTACCCGATTGTTTTACCACGAAGATCGCGAAGGCCACGAAGCATTTCACCTAAAACCAAGACTTCGTGTTTCTTCGTGCCTTTCGTGGTGAACAGTTGTTGAGATGATACTTAAAGGAATGGCGGTAGATTGATAACAAAAAGCAATGAGGATGAGGAGGAAATGATCCGTGAAACCGATTCGTTATAAAAAAGAGATGGTGGATGAATTCTTGCGGGACGGGTACTGGACCCGGGAAACATTCTATGATTTCTGGGATAGGAACGCCCGTGAATACGGCGATCGCGAGGCTCTTGTTGATTCCAAGTACCGGCTCACCTGGGCGGAAGCAAAGCAACTCGTGGATGCCATGGCCATTTCATGGGTGGAGATGGGGCTTGAAAAATTCTCGCGGGTGATTATCCAGTCCCCCAACAGTGTCTACGGATTCCTGGCCCGGATCGCCTGTGAACGGGCCGGCCTCATATCCCTGACCGTGTATCCCTACCTCAGGCAACGGGAACTGGAGTACATGACCGAAAGGACCGAGGCCACAGCCGTCATTATCCCCCACGTCTATCGAAAATTCGACTACCTTGCAATGTACGACACCTTAAAGAAGCAGTTTGCCCACCTCAAGTATATCTTTCTCTTTGATGATGAGGTGCCGTCTTCCGCCCCTGACAACACCTATTCACTGACGCGGATGGCCAGCGAGCGGGCCGAAAAACCCATTGAACAAGACGTTCTTGCCGAACGCAAACTGGACCCCATCTGGAACGTGGGGCTGCTCACCAGCACCACGGGCACCACCGGCCTGCCCAAGCTGGTGGAATGGCCCATTGCTCCGAGGGTCTGCACATCCAAGGCAAGAGTGGATATCTGGAGCCTCACCAAAGAGGATACCACCATGGCGATCGCTCCCCATGCGGGAGGGGCCGCAGGGACCCTCACCTACTTTGCCGCTCCCGTGGCAGGGGCCAAGACGGTCATGCTGGAGGAATTTTCCCCTGAGGCCGCACTGGAACTTATCCAAAAAGAAAGGGCCACGGCAATCGGGGTGGTGCCGACCCACCTGGTCAGGATGCTGGAAGCGGACCCCTCAAAATATGATTTGAGCTCCCTCCGGTTCATTCGCTCGGCAGGAGGGTACCTCTCACCACAGGTGGCTGAGGAGGCCGAAAAGGCGTTCGATGCCGTGATCACCAGCGACCTCGGGACCCAGGATATGGGCTCTGTATCGGGCTGCCGGGTAGAGGACCCGAAAGAACTGCGGCGGCGTACCGTAGGCCGTATGCTTCCTGGAAACAAGGTCCGGCTATTGGGGGAGGACGGCAAAGAGGTCTCACCGGGTGAACCCGGGACCCTTTATTTCAGGGGCCCGCATGCGCCGGCCGGCTACTACCGGGACGAGGAACTGACTGCTACTGTCTTTGACCCGGACGGCTGGACCACCACCGGAGATATTGTCAAATTCGATCAGAGCTGTCTCTGGATCCTGGGACGCGCCAAAGACATGATCATCAGGGGCGGTCAGAATATCTATCCGGCCGAAATCGAGGCGCTCCTCAACGAGCACCCCAAGGTGGCCTCGGTTGCTATCGTAGGCTATCCTGATCGTGAGATGGGAGAGCGTTGCTGCGCATGTGTTATCCCCAAAGCCGGGCAGTCCTTTACCTTCGAGGAGATGGTGGAATTCCTGAAAAGCAAGAACCTGGCCATGTTCAAGCTCCCGGAAAAAATGGCGCTCATGGAAGCACTCCCCACCGTGGGGGACTCCGGGAAAATCGACAAGAAGGCACTGAAAAAGGACATCGAAACACAAGTGGCGGCAGGAAAGATTTAAGGATACAGCTATGACGCAAAAAACTGCGCTCGTCATCTCGACCCTGGACACCAAGGGCCGGGAGACACTCTACCTCAAAGAAAAAATAGAGGCCCTGGGAGTCGACACGCTTCTGATGGACATCTCCATGCGGAGCAACGGTCCCTCCCCCGCCGACATATCCCCGGATGAGGTTGTGACCGCCGGGGGAAGCAGTCTCGAAGAAATTCACGCTTCCAGGGAACGGGCGAAGATTACCAATATTGTCATTGCGGGGGCCTCGCGTATTGCCACGAAACTGTATCAGGAAGGAAAGATGGACGGTGTCATAGGCCTCGGCGGATCCACCGGATCACTCATGGCTACCGAGGTGATGCGATCACTTCCTTTCAGTGTCCCCAAGCTGATGGTCTCTTCCACGGCGGCGCTTCCCGGTCTTTCCACGCGCTACATCGGGACAGGAGATATCGCCCTGTTCCATTCTGTTGTTGAAATTTCCGGGCTTTCCAATGCCCTGAAAAACGTCCTGGACCGCGCCGCCTGTGCCGTGACCGGCATGATACAGGGTGCAGTAACCCCGGCCGGAAGTAATGAAGCGGGAAAGGCGATCGCCCTCACTATGCTGGGGCCGTGTGAGAAATGTGCCAGCACCGTCCGGAAAGGCCTGGAGGACAAGGGGTATCAGGTGACGGGATTCTCAGCCGCCGGCATTGGTGACCGTGCCATGGAAGACATGATCGCCCATGGCCTTTTCCAGGGGGTGGTTGACCTGGCTCCCGGCGGAGTCGGTGAACACCTGTTCGGGTTCATGCGGGATGCAGGACCCCGGAGGCTTGAATCGGCCGGAGAGGCAGGGATCCCGCAGGTGATCTCCCTTTGCAGCGTCAATCATATGACCCCGAGAAAGTCAAGGTACAAACCTGAATACAAAAACCGTCCAAAGTATGATCTTGACAAATACCGGACCTGGCTTCGCATGAGCACGGACGAACTCAGGCAGGTGGCACGAATTTTCGCGGAAAAAATCAACCGTGCCCGGGGCCCGGTCAGGCTGGTGGTGCCCCTGGAGGGATGGTCATCGGTTGACCAGGCGGGAAATCCCACGTATGCGCCGGACGAAGACCGTCTTTTCATCCAGGAACTCCGGAACCAGCTCAATCCGGATATTGAGATACGGGAAGTGAACGCGAACATGGAAGAACCTGCCTTTGCTCAAGCCCTGCTTGAAGCGGCACTGGAGATCTTTTGACGGCGGTTACGGTAAAAACCGCTGAGGGTCACTATGACCTGGAGGCGTCTGTTCGGAAGATTGGCGAGAATTTCCTCGTGGCTATCTGGGGCGGGGAGCGCCCGCATATCGGCGCGGTGGCTGTTGCCCAGCCGAGACCGAGTCTCAAGGATCCCGACCGGATCAGCTCCACTGCCTCGGTCTTCTGTCTCCTGGGGCACAAGGAAGATGATCTCGCCAAGGCCGTCGCGGAGATCCTGGCCGCCGCACTGAATACGACGGTGGTGGTCACGGCAGGTATGCACTGGGACGGCCTGGATGCTGACAGCATTGCCCTGGTGCTTCAAAACAGCAAGATCCTCGTTGATCTCATTCTGCGAAAAACAGCTTCCCTCTCCTCGAACACCAAAGGGGAATAAATGCATGGCAAAACGAATCGTTATCGGCATTGCAGGGGCCAGCGGCGTGATTTACGGCGTTCGCATGCTCCAGTTGCTCCAGAGCAAAGACTATGAAATCCATCTCATCGTATCCGAGGCCGGAGTAAAAAACCTTGCGATTGAAACGGGTTTTGACCTTGATCAGGTGGGGACCCTGGCCGACCACGTGTACGATAATCGGGACATGGCCGCCTCCCTCGCAAGCGGGTCATTTCTCACCGAGGGGATGGTGGTCATTCCCTGCACCATCAAGACCCTCTCCGGAATTGCAAACTCTTACTCCAACAACCTGATCGTAAGGGCCGCGGATGTGACCCTGAAGGAAAAACGAAAACTGGTCCTGGTGGTCCGGGAAACCCCTCTCCACAAAGGGCATTTGAGGCTGATGACCATGGCCGCTGATATGGGAGCCCACATCCTGCCCCCTGTCCCGTCATTTTACCACAAGCCCGAGACCATCGAGGACATCCTGGATCAGACCATCGGAAAAATTTTCGACTATCTTTCAATAGAGCATAATCTATTCAAACGATGGCAGGGTGAAGGGGAGCGATAAAAGGGAAAGCCGCTTACCGTGTTCTTTGACATTCGACTTTTTGACTGATCTCTTCTGCCGCCTGCTTTGTATTCCTGATCAACCTCTTCATTCCCTCGTCATTCAGGCCTGTTTTGAATCCAACAACCCAGATGGCTGATGGGACCTGCTTCCAGCCCCTGATGGGCGAAGCCACGGCCCATACACCTGAAAGATACTCCTCGTAATCAGTGGCATATCCCCTCTTCCTCGCCTGCTCTATCTCTTCAATATAACGCTGTGGATCCGTTATACTGTTCTCCGTAAACCGTGGGATTTCCTTTTTCATGAGGATTTCTCTGCACTGTTCCTCCTCCATCGACGCCAGGATTACCTTGCCGGTTGCTCCTGCAAAGATCGGGATGCTTGACCCCCTGGGTGAAGTAATCTTCAAATCCTGCCTCGACTCCACCACATCCAGTATCGTAATACGCATCCCGTTGAGCACGCCAATGTAAGTCGTTTCCCTGGTCTTCTCCATGAGGTCTTCCAGGACAGGCCTCGCCAGGTCCTTAAGATCAATCTGGGAATAGGCCCGCTTTCCCAGTTCAAAGAGCGTAAATCCAAGGGTGAATTTTCTCGTCCTGGGATCACGCAAAACCGCACCCAGGTCTTCCAGTGCGGAAACCACCCCGTGGACAGTACCCTTGCTCATCTCCAGTGCATTTGCCAGATCACTGAGTCCTACTCCGTCGATTGACTTGGAGATCAGTTGCAATATCTGAAAAGCCTTTCCGACAGCAGGAGCCTGATATTTCCGTGCCATTGTTCACCTCGCTGAACTTTTTGATTTTTTACACCTTTAAAAAATTCCTGTCAACGAGAAAAACAGTTATGTCAAAATTGATATAATACATTACAATTCAAGTAGTTCAATGCTTTTTTCTTGACAATATTTTCTTTTCTGCTATTGTACGATTTATCTTATGCGTTCGTCATCCTGAACAAGCAGGTTATCGCTCTTTTTCCACGTTCCGTCTGAAACCAGCTCCGGGAAAAGGGCCAAGTGGATTGCAGATGAGGAAGACAAAGACACCAAGTAGGCTTGAAAAAGTCCTTACGGCAGGACATCTGGCGGTGACATCCGAATGTGGGCCTCCCAGGGGAAGTGATCCCGGCGTCATTATCAAGAAGGCCACATTTATCAAGGACCATGTTGACGCTATTAATGTCACGGACAACCAGACGGCAATGACGAGATTGTGCAGTCTGGCATCTGTCATCCACCTCAAATCAATGGGTCTTGAGCCGGTCCTCCAAATGGTGGTGAGGGATCGGAACCGGATCGCGCTCCAGAGCGATATTCTTGGAGCGGCCTCTTTTGACATTCACAATATCCTCTGTCTGTCCGGAGACCATCAAAAATTCGGCGACTGCCCCGATGCGCAGAATGTGTATGACATTGATTCCATGCAGCTCATTCGCATGGCCAGGCATATGAGGGATGAGGGGAAATTTGTGGGAGGAGATGAGATCAACCGGCCACCCCGCATGTTCGTGGGTGCTGCGGCCAACCCTTTTGCCGACCCGTTTGAAATTCGCGTTCCCCGTCTTGCCAAAAAAATCCTGGCAGGGGCCGAGTTCATTCAAACCCAGTGCATCTATAATGTGGAAAAATTTGAATTATGGATGAAACAGGTCCGTGACCGGGGTCTCCACGAAAAGGTTTTCATCCTGGCAGGAATAACCCCCATGAAATCGGCCGGCATGGCGAGATACATGAAAAACCGGGTCCCCGGCATGGATGTTCCTGATGAAGTTATCAAGAGAATGAGCGGTGTACCGGCAAAAAAACAACCAGAGGAGGGGATCACGATCTGTGTGGAAACCATCCAACGGCTCAAAGAAGTTGAAGGGGTGCGGGGATTTCACATCATGGCAATTGAGTGGGAAGAGAGAGTCCCGGAAATCGTGGAACGAAGCGGACTCTATCCGAGACCCAAAGAGGATCACAGCGTTTCAAGAAAATGAACAGAAAAATTTGTTTTTGATAACGCTGTCTCTTAAGCGAACAACGTGAGCTCCGCGAGCGGGATCTTCGCTTCGCTGCGACGAGCGTGAGGAAATATTTTTTTGCAGAATGAAAGAGGGAAATGCCCATGTCATATTTTGTGGTCAATGAAAACTGTAATGGATGCCTGGCGTGCGTGGAGAACTGCCCCGCGAACGCGTTGGGCTTTCAAGACAACGGGGAAAAGCGCACTATCTTGCATAACATGGCAAGATGCGTCAGGTGTGCCAATTGCTGGAGGGTTTGTCCTCAGCAGGCAATAGAATTCCAGCATTTCATGGAAAATGAATGGGATGAAGTCATCTCTCTGGGGCTGGTTCATTGCAGGGTTTGCGGTGAGCCCCTCTACACCGCAAACCTCGAAAAGACCGTGACCGGAAAGACAGGCAGAGAGATTGACGCCCTTTGTCCTAAACACAGGGAGCTCAATTTTGCTGCCAGGCAGGCGCTGATCCTTTCCGGCAAAAGCATGTGAAGAGAGGGACAAAATGATCGTAGCCGACCTCAAACCGATTCGTGAGATAGCCGAATCAATATCGCCGTTCCAAAAAGTCACCATCGTGGCCTGCGGCGGATGCGTCTCTGTTTGTCTGACCGGCGGGGCCAGGAGCGCTGACACGCTGGCGAGAGCGCTTTCTCATCCCAGGCATTACCGGAAACGCCCGCCGATCTTTGACACGACCACCATCCAGAGGCAGTGTGAAAAGGATTTCATTGCGGCGTATCTCAAGGTCCCTGATGACACAGACGCTATTCTGTCAATGGCATGCGGTGCAGGGGTCCAGACCCTGGCTGAAACCTTCGGCGAGCTCCCTATTATCCCGGCCTTGAATACCAGTTTTCTTGGATCGCTTGACGAACCCGGGATATGGCGCGAAAAATGCCAGGGGTGTGGCAGCTGCGTGCTGGCCTTTACCGGCGGCATCTGTCCGGTTACCCGATGTGCCAAGCACCTTCTCAACGGCCCCTGCGGCGGCTCCAGCAACGGCAAGTGCGAGATAAGCAAGGATGTTGATTGTGCCTGGCAGTTGATCATAGACCGGCTCAAGGCACTTGGCAGACTCGATGACTATGAGAAACTCTTTCCCATGAAAGACTGGTCATCGGACCGGGGGGGAGGCCCCCGTTCAATGCAATTTTCCGGAGTAAAAACGTGATAGGTCAAACCAGCAGAAAAATTGCTTCAGTATTAGACGGGTAAACCAGGGAGCCAACAAGAAGTAAAAACCAGATCGTCACATTTCAGAGGAAAGGAGAATGTTATGGCCGAGCGTAAAACACAATTGTCATCAGCAGAGAGTCTGCGCAAGACCAGGACCTACGGGAAAGTTCGATGCCACAACCCCAGTTGCATGGAAAGAATCCAGCCACCTGCCGGGGCCGATCATGTCAAATGTCCCACCTGTGGTATGGAGTATCGCCTCTTCTGGGTCAACCCGCAGCTTCCCCGTATACGGGGACCGGTATGGGATGTCAACCGGAAGATTGCAGAAGAAAGACTGGCTCAGCTTGAGTCACAGACATCCAAGAAGTCCAAAAAGAAAGGGGGAAAATAGCATGGCTTTAGACAGAAAGATAGCCTACATTGATCTCACTACCGGTGAGATAGAAATCAAGCCCATCCCGCTTGAGATACGAAAAAAATTCCTGGGAGGCAGGGGCCTTGATGCGTATCTGCTCTACAACAACACGAGAAAGGGATGTAATCCACTGGGGCCGGGGAACACCCTGTTGGTAAGCGGTGGAATCTTGACAGCTACCTGTGCATCTGCAACTGCCAGAACGCATTTCATGGCGAAATCGCCTCTTACCGGCCTGCTCGGGAGCGCAAACATGGGAGGATTCTTTGCGCCGGAACTTGCGTGGGCCGGCTTTCACCATCTCGTGATCAAGGGGAAGGCGGAAAAACCTGTCTACTTGTGGATCCATAACGGTGAAATAGAAATAAGAGACGCTGCCAGCCTTTGGGGGAAAACAACGACCGAAACCCAGTGGGCCATCCGCAAAGAACTTGGAGACGATGATATCAAGAGCGCGGTCATCGGGCCTGCCGGCGAAAACCTGGTGACCTTTGCCAATGTTATGACGGGCATCAAGAACTCCGCAGGAAGAACCGGCATGGGTTGTGTCATGGGATCCAAGAACCTCAAAGCCATAGCCGCCAGGGGAACAATGGATATCAAAATCGCTCACCCCATTGATGCCCTTGAATACAACAAGCGTTTCATTGATCAGATCACCAGCGCCAAGGTAAACCAGACCCAGGGAGCATTAGGGACGCCATTCATCTGGGGGGCAACCAACTCCTGGGGCGGGATCAGGACCCGGAATTTCCAGTACAACCAGCTTGAATATGCCGATGAGATCGAACCAGAGGCCATTGATGAAGTGTGTAATGAGACAATCGGCCCCTACCACATGACCGGCTGTTTTGCCTGCCAGGTTCATTGCCGTGCCCAGTACAAAATCCCATCGGGCCCGTATGCGGGGAAATATGATGAAGGCCCTGAATACACCTCCCTGGGTGCATTCGGAGCAGAACCCGAATGCAGGAGCATAGAGACCTTACTCACCGGGAACCACCTGGTGGATCAATACGGCATGGACAATCTGGAAACAGGCAGCATCATCTCATGGGCCATGGAGCTTTATGAACTAGGCATCCTGACCAGCAAGGAGACTGACGGGCTTGACCTGAGATTCGGCAATGATGAAGCTCTCCTGGAGATGGTGGAACGAATCTGCTACAGAAAGGGATGGCTGGGAGATATTCTGGCAGACGGTGGGATTCCCGCTGCTGAAAAGATCGGAAAGAATTCCTTTGATTATCTGGTCCAGGTAAAAGGAATGAACAACCTCCATTCCGACGAAAGAGGTACTCCTGCCCTGGCCCTCAACATTGCAACGGCCTCCAGGGGCTCAGACCACCTCAGGAGCAGGCCCGCCATAGACCTCTACCACCTGCCTGAAAAGGTCTTGCGGAAGATTTACAGCAACCCGGTGCCCTATGACGGCCCGTTAAGCTCAGAACATACGTCCTATGTGGGCAAGGCCTGGGAGGTCTTCTGGCAGGAGAACTGCTACATGGCCGTTGACTGCCTGGGAATCTGTAAATATCACACGGTGTTTCTGGGTGCCACGCTCCCCAATTTCGAGGACTGGCCCAAGGTGCTCTACTACAACACCGGCCTGGAAATGACCCCCAAGGAAATCTGGGATGTTGCCGAGAGATGCAATAACATGGAGAGGTTGTTCAATCTCAGAGAGGGTCTTACGAGAGACGACCTGAAAAAGGGCGACACGCTCAACCACCGATACTTCGATGAACCTTGCAGACGCGGGGCGCCTGATGTGATCGGGTTGAAAATTGACAGGAAAAAATTCCAGAAAATGATCGATGAATTTTATGAACACCATGGCTGGGACAAAAACGGCGTTCCGACCCAGGAGACCCTCAAGCGGCTTGGGTTGGACAAGGAGCCGTCTCACCTGCTTTAATCTATTCTTTGGAGGAGAAATCAATGGAAAAAGTCCTGATGATAGACTACGAAAAATGCACCGGGTGCCGCTTGTGTGAGCTTGTGTGTTCGGTGATGCATGATGGCGTATCCAATCCAGCCAGGAGCCGCATCAAGGTCATGAAATGGGAATCAGAGGGCATTTATGTCCCCGTTTCCTGCCAGCAGTGTGAGGATGCGCCCTGCGTGAATGTGTGTCCTGTCAAGGCCATTTCCCGGGATGAAGATACCGGAGCGCTCCTGGTCGATTACAATGTGTGTATCGGCTGTCGGTCCTGTGTGGCCGTGTGTCCGTTCGGCGCAATGAATTATAACATCATCGACAAGAAGGTATTCAAGTGTGATCTGTGCGGCGGCGATCCACAATGTGCAAAATTCTGCGAAGTGCACGCGATCAGCTATGTTGATGCAGACCGGGTCAGCATATTCAAGAAAAAAGATGCAGCAGAAAGATTGACCAGCGCGCAGAAAGAGGCTGCAAATTTGCAGGCGGCCATGTGATCAATATGCTGTCCTGTTAAACCATTTTTTCGTCGCGGCCGGCTTCAAGCACTCCTCCATGGGGTCAGCCGGCCGTATTTTCAAGAACATGCAGCGTTCCAGGAGATTCGAATGCTCAGAGAGGTTGAGAGATAATAGTGGACGAAGAGAAAATTGAATTGCTTTCGGTTGGGGTGGATGTGGGGACCTCAACAAGTCACCTGGCTTTTTCAAACCTGGTATTGGAAAGAGATGCGAAATCTCCTTCCAAACGTTTTGAAATCAAGGAAAGAAGCATTATTTATAAAGGAAAAATAATAGATACTCCACTGCTGGACAACGATACCATTGATGTGGAGAGACTCTCCGCCTTTTTTGAGGACGAATATAAGCGAGCGGGAATTGATTCCGCAGATATTCAAAGTGGCGCGGTTATCGTAACCGGGGAAACAGCCAAAAAAGACAATGCAAAACAAATAGTAGAGGCACTCTCCGAGGAGTCGGGAAATTTTGTCGCAGCAACAGCAGGAGCAAATTTTGAAAGTTTACTCACGGCAATGGGTTCAGGGGCGGTAGAGAGATCAAGGCAATACAAGAAAACAATATTGTCCTGTGACATTGGCGGGGGCACATCGAACATCGCCATATCAAGAAATGGACGGGTTCTCTCAACAAGCTGCATATCTGTAGGGGGGAGATTACTTGGAGTACGTCCTGAAGGAAGGATTTGGAAGATCGATGAACCTGCAATGGAAGTTATGAGAGAGATTGGGTTGCATTACAAAATTGGGGATCAAATCCCTGAAAAGGATATTGCAAGAATAGCAACAAGGTTTGCCGAAATATTAATCGAGGTCATGAGCGGTCCTGCCACTTCCTCTTTAGCCAAGCGGCTCATGCTGACTGATGATCCAGATTTTCCAGGCAGAATAGATGAATATATGTTTTCAGGGGGTGTCGCGGAGTTGATATACGGGGGCAATGGCAGTTACAAGGATATGGGGCAAATTCTGGCCAATAAAATAAATGGCTTGAAATCGAAATTGACTGCCCCGGTTATAGAGCCTGAAAACAAGATCAGGGCCACCGTTATTGGGGCAGGGGCATATTCATTGTCCATTTCCGGTTCATCCGGATTCATGGATAATAAAATTTCATTTCCCCTGAGAAATGTTCCCGTCATCAGGGTGGATATTGATGATTCCCAATTAACCCATGATCATATTGTATCTCAGATAAGGCAGGCATTTAAAAGGTTTGACATAAACGAAGGCGAAGAAATTGTTGCATTATATTTCAACAACCCAGCCAGGGCTTATTATCCCGAACTGGAGTTATTTGCGAAATCTATTGAAGCCGCTCTTGTCAATTCCATTCATAATAAAATACCGATTATCTTAATCTTTGAAAAGGATATCGCATGTGGTGTGGGAAATGTTATCCGTCGGGAAACCGGATTGAAAACGAATTTACTGGCATTAGATGAATTAATTTTGAAAGAAGGAGATTGGATCGATATTGGTGAGCCGTTGGTGAATGGTCAAGTCTTTCCCGTTACCGTAAAATCTCTTATCTTTAACAGGAATTAGGGCATTTTTTCGGTTCCCTCCGGGATAGAAGCCCGATGGGCCGGGACGGCCCGTGCAGTTTCTAAAGCATTTGAGGAAATAAGGTCATCTTTTCGTGGCAGGCAGGGAACGGAAAAAAATGGCCATTGTGGCCAGCTATTTTGCCGGGGAAACCTATGGTCTCCTCGGCCCCCAGGTAGCCGCAACCGTCATTGAAGAAAATACCCCCTATGACTGCATTGTCATCGCGGTCAGCAGGGAGGATGAAACATCATCACTCATGCAGGCACTGGCGGACTTTTTCGGTCCTCGGCGCCCCACAATCGGGTTTTCCACCCTGAGCGGACGGCAGGACCTCTTCCAGCTTGCCGGACAACTGAAAGCTGAAGGGGCCATCACTCTTCTTGCAGGTCCCCAGTCTGATGTGGATTATGCGGGAGAGAGAGACTGGCAGGTCCACAATCATCGATTCAAGGGATTTTCGAGAGAATTCTCTTTTGCCCTTCATGGCCCTGCTGAACAGATTATCCCTCTTCTGAAAAACCCGGACACCTTTTCCGACACGCAAACACCGGGGCTCCTGGAATACACTGATGATGGAAGCCTGCTTCGCAATCCCGAAAAACCATGGGACAATCGTTTCCTCAGAAAAGTAAAATGGAACAATCTATTCTCTCTGAAAGAAACGCGACTCGAACCGCTCAAAATTACTGCCGGCCAGGTCCTCCAAGAGATCGGCTGCCCTTATGCGGCAAAGGAAAAATGGATAGAAATAGATTATCCTGTATCGTTTTTTCAGGGACATGACCGCAAAGTGAAGCTTCTTTCAAAGGGATGCTCTTTCTGCGACGTGGCTGTGGATAAAGGGTTTTGCGGGCTTATGGATATGGAGACGGTCCTGGCACAGATCCAATGTCTTCCAGATGGAAATGATGAGCGAAAGATTCCCTTTGAGCTTATCAATGAAAACGGATGTGCCGGGCTCTACGATGTACTCCTGGAAACCAGCAAAAGAGGGATCATGCTTTCTCAGATCACTCTCACGGCACGGGCAGACTGGTTCATCAAGGGTGAAGGCAGGCTGAGAAAGGCATTGAAGCTGGCCAGATCCCTGGGGACAGAGGTTCACCTGGGATCCATGGGATTCGAGTCTTTTGACAATACCATATTGAAAAATTTGAACAAGGGGGTGACCCTGGAGACAAACCTGCGCGCCATTCAATTGATCCGGCAATTGAAAGAAGAATACCCCGAACACTGGGCCTATTCCAGGGCTGATGGTTCCATGCACGGATTTATTCATCCCACCCCCTGGGATACTGCACAAACCTGGCAAAACATCCAGACTGTTTTCAGGAAGCACTCCCTGCCCCTGGACATCATCCCAGACCACAGCATCCCGCTCATCATCCATCATGCCTCCCTGTTGGGAGATTGGATACGGCACATAGAAGAAAGCGAGGGAAAGACATTCAAGAGACTTGGTACCATTATCGAATGGTGGTGATGATTCAGATCGACCGAGCCACTCTGTTGCTCGTTTTCGGTCACCCGCCTGCCAGCATGACGGTCAGATGAATCTCATCCCCATCCTGGACCGGCTTGGCCAGTTCATCCGGGTAGGCGCTTTCCAGGTTCACATAGATCTCTATATTGTTTCGCAGCTTCTCTCTTTTTTCGAATAATACTTCTTTTAAGGCAGGGTATTGCATCACCAGGTGGTCAAGGCATTGGCCGACGGTGCTTCCTTCCACTGCAACCTCGCTCAATCCATTCGCGTGTTGCCGGTGCGTTTTATGAATATGCACTGTCACACTCATAACTCCACTCCTTTATTGTTCCGGGGAGCAATTCCCCAAAAATACCCGTCTTCGCCTTCGGCTCCGCCGCGGTTATCCGCCTCAGCTTTGGGCGACATCACGCCGGAGCACCACAATTATTTGCGCATTCATCCACGGCAATCCCGTGGTCTTCTGCGAAGGCGGATAAAGATATCCTTCCCTTGACTACCACAGCAACAAGGATATAATCAATGACATTGTCTGTTCCGGATCCATGTCGGAACACCCCACCTGGATGCACGACCAGGTGTTTGGTAACAGAGACATATTACCACAGAGGAAACAGAAATATGCTTCTCCCAACATTCGACTACTATGAACCATCTTCCCTGAAAGAGGCCTGCGAGGTAATGACGGAACTGGGAAGCCGCGCAAGGCTCCTTGCGGGTGGCACCGATCTGATTGTAAACATGAAGAAAAAGATCATCTCTCCCGAGCACGTGGTTGCCCTCGGGAGGCTTGAGGCGTTGAAGAAAACCGATGCAACAAACGGAACCGTGAAAATCGGGGCGCTTATGACCGCGGCGGAGATAGCCGAATCTGCAGCTCTCGGACAGCAGTTCAGCGCACTGAGGCAAGCCGCATCCAGCCTGGGATCCCCCCTCATCCGGAACCTGGCGACCATCGCCGGAAACCTTGTCTCTGCGAGACCGGCCGCTGATTTACCGCCTTCTCTTATGGCCTACGGCGCGAGGCTCATCATCAAGAAAAAGGATGGGGAGCGAAAAATCCTCCTGGAAGATTTCATCAAGGGGCCCGGGGACACCGAACTCGCACCTGAGGAAATCCTCGCGGAGATCGAAATTGACAGGGCCCCGGGATATAGCGGAGCGTCGTATATCAAGCTCGGCACCCGCAAGGCCCTGGAAATTTCTCTCGTCAACGTGGCATCGTTTATCACCCTGGAGGCTCCTGATGGCGTCATCACCTCCGCTCGCATCGTGATGGGGGCGGTCGGCCCGACCCCACTTCGTGCCCCCTCTGCTGAAAAAATCCTGGTGGGAGAAAAGCCCTCCGTGAGGCTCTTTGAAAGGGCCGGTCGCGCCGCCGCTGAGGAGAGCAGGCCCATCGATGATTTCAGAGGCTCTGCTCAATACCGCCGTGACATGGTGGACGTGCTCACCAGGCGTGCCCTCGCTGCCGCCCTGCAGGAAGCCAGGAGACAATGATCATTTGAGCCACACGACCGAAGACACTGCGGATCTTTGATGGAGGGAAGAAAAGGAGAAGAGTATGAAACAGTTTATTAAGCTCACCGTGAATAATCAGGAATATGATCTTGACGTTGAACCCAACCTGACCCTTCTGGACCTGCTCCGGGATCGACTCAAACTCACCGGCACGAAAAAGGGCTGCGACGAAGGCGACTGTGGGGCCTGCACGGTGATCATGGACGGAAGACCGATCAGTTCCTGTCTGGTCTTAGCCGTCCAGGCCAACGGGAAAGAGATCCTGACCATTGAAGGGATGGAGACTGCAGAAGGAATGCACCCCATTCAGCAGGCATTTATCAAGAAGGGAGCCATCCAGTGCGGGTATTGCACCCCGGGAATGATTCTCTCGGCAAAAGCCCTCCTCGACCGGGATCCCCACCCGAATGAGGAAGAAATCAGGGCTGCCATCTCAGGAAATCTCTGCCGGTGCACCGGCTACCAGAAGATCGTCGAGGCCATTGAAGAGGCGAGCAATGAACAATAAAATACTCCACGGGAGGATCAATCATGGCTGAGGGTCTGGATGTCATTGTAGTGGATGATGAACCGGCTGTCTGTGATGTGGTTTCGGAAATCGTAAGGGCATTTTATTCCTGGGGGCAGGTGTATGCCTTCACGAACTTTGACGAGGCCATCTCCTTCTGCCTTAAGCGTGAAACCGGGGTGGCCATCTTCATCCTTGACGTCTTCATGGGGGAACGGACGGGGTTTGTCTTCCTGGATGAGATTGAAGAGCGATTTCCCATGGCCCACGAGGATGCCATCATCATGACCGGGTATGCCAGCGATGAAGTGGTGAATATGTGTATCGCATCAGACATCAACCACCTGCTGGAGAAGCCCATTCGCCCCTATGCCCTGCAGCTGGCGGTCAGGGCAATCGTGTCAAAATACATCAAGTTCGCAAAGAAACTCCTGGGGGATCCGGTTTTTGCCGAACGCGCGGCCAGATTTTAGCCCGATGCCTCCTGCGCTGCATTTGAGCATTTGAGAAACGCCACCACCTCTGTCAGGCTGTCAAGAATAACATCCGGCTTCATGTCTCCGGCAACATCTTCTTTGCCATATTTCCCTGTGGTCAAAAAAATCCCCATCAGTCCCTCCGCTTGATACCCCTTGATATCGGTATAGAGATCATCACTGATGAGAGCCAAAGTTCCCTTATCCTGATGAAATTGCTCAAAGAGTGTTTGGTTATATATTTCCCCCATCTTCCCGAAATGAACGAAATGATCGCGGTAATCAGTCGCGTAAATGAGCAACCTGCATATGGCACCTGCTCCAGCGAATGGCATACCATCATCATCAAGGATGATCCGGTTGTCATTCATGGCGAAAAGTTCGGCACCGTATTTCTTTATGGCCGTGATGGCTGTTTTTATCTCTTCGAAGTGCAGTGTCCTGTCCTGCGCAACAAGAACAGCATCAACAGCCGCGTCTGTTTTGATTGAGAAACCCAGCGACGCCAAATGCTGTTTCAAATCCTCACTACCCATAACAAACACTTTTTCTCTTTTCTGATCCTTCAGTATTCGAGGGCAGATGGCCATGGGAGAAACAATTTCCTCCTCAAAGACAAGTATGTTATTTTCTTGCAGATGTCCGGCAATCCATGATAGAGGTTTCATGGAATTGTTTGTCACGATCCTGAATGCAATCCCTCTCCTCCTCAGGAATGTCATAAACTCCGCGGCATCCGGGAACGGATTCATTGCTTTTCCCTTCACCAATACGCCATCCAGATCAATGAGCAGGCCCGTAATACTTTTCATCCCAAATTCGCTCTCCATTTTCATAAAAAATGCCCACTAAATGTGGTAGCTTGTAAACTTATTCCAGAAATCCTTTTCCTTTTCTTTCCAGTTCGGGCCAAAACTCTTGTCAAAGTAAGAGGCAAACCTGTCATACCATCGCCACCAGGTGCCCTTTCCTGCTTCCCGGGCTTCCAGAACGTCATTCAAAAACAGCACAATATCTTTCATTCTGTCTTTCGGAACATACAGAGCAGCTCCTTCTTCATAGGATTTCTTGACGTCCCCGGTGCTCAAGGCATGCGCCGTGAGCATCACAGGAAGAACCTTTCGCTCTTTCGCTGTTTCCAGGAGCTTGTACCCGTCTACCCCCATAATATCGAGGATTGCCATATCAAAATATTCATCCCTCAGGAGCTGTTCCGCATTTTCAAAAGTGCTCGCTTTTCTTACCTCGCACATGGATAACAGCTCTCCAAGTGTCTCCAGCACATCCAATTCATCATCGACAAGAAGAACTCTCTTTCCTTTTAACAGGTCTGCTTTCTTCATGTTCACTCCCCTTTCCGCTCAAGACGGTTTCTCTCCTCACTCCCCGGAGCCCAGATCTGCAGAAATCCTGTTGCAGGTTTCTTTCACACGGCCAATGAGCTCCTCGGTACGCTCTTGTGAAATACCCTCAGCCGCGGGGACAGCTATGCCAAGTGCGGCAATCACACTGCGGCTATAGTCCCTGATGGGAGCTGCGATGCCGATCACTCCCTCGACCGCTTCTCCGATTTCCATAACATATTCCTGTTTCCGGATTTCCTCCAGCCGATCCTTGAATTTTTCTTCGCTCGTAATGGAACGGCAAGTGTACGCTTCAAGTGGATATTTTTTCAGAATCAATGCCACCTTCATCGGGTCAAGAAAGGCACAAAGTATCATCCCGAGCATTCCATAGTGGAGCGGCCTGCGCCACCCAATTTCCGATGAAATACGGATCATGCCGTTCCCTTCACGCTTATCGAAATAGACGAGATGGTCCTCCATCATAACCCCAAGAAGCACGGTTGCCCGGGTCTCCTTTTGTAAAACATCCATGAAATGTGCCGCTACTTTTCGGAGGGAAAAAGAAGAGAAAACAATGCCGCCAAGTTCGAAAAGACGCATCCCCAACTTGTATTTTTTTGTTTTCGGATCCTGTTGAAGGTACTTCCTGTGCGTCAAATTTGCCAGCAATCTCTTGACGGTAGTCTTGTTCAGCCCTGTTTGCCCGGCAATCTCAAATAACCCCAACTCCTTGTTTTCAAAGGTGAAACAATCAAGAATATCAAGAGCGCGTTCCACTGCCTGAACTCGATAAGAGGGCATTTCCCTCTTCTCATTTTTCTTGATCACCATCTCTCCCACTTTCAAGTCACCCCAATGTCATTCTTTTTTGCTTGACAATAGCAAGCCTGAGGGATAAAGTCAATCATAATATGAAAGCAAGGTTCATATCGTGAAACTATTGTGAGGGAGGATCTGTCATGGTAAATGATTTAAGAGACTTTCTGGATACTCTTCATAAAAAGGGAAAGCTCAAGACTGTCGAAAACGCGGACTGGGACCTGGAGATCGGAACAATCAATGAACTGATGGCCGAGAGACAGGGACCTGGGCTGGTTTTTGACAATATCAAGGGCTATCCCGCGGGCTATCGCGTGGCCACAAACCTCATGCATCACCGGGTTGGGCAGAAACTGGCATTTGGTTTTCCAGAAGAGATGTCGGACCTGGAATGCGTTGCCGACTGGAAGAACAGATGGAACCAATTCAAGCCAATTCCACCTGTTGAAGTTCCGGACGGACCAATCAGAGAAAATATCCTGACCGGCGACGACATCGACCTATTCAAAATACCAACGCCCAAATGGCATACCCACGACGGCGGCCGCTATATCGGAACCGGCGTCATCACCATCACCAGAGACCCTGATGAAGGATGGGTCAATTTCGGAACATATCGCGTCATGATACAGGACAAAACCACTTTGGCCTTTTACGCCTCACCAGGCAAACACGCCACCATTATGCGCGAAAAGTACTGGGCAAAAGGCAAACCTTGTCCCGTTGCAATGTGTTTCGGCCAGGACATGCTCCTTTTCGGAATTTCAACCATCGGTCTTCCGTGGGGCATGTCTGAATATGATTTAGCGGGCTATATCAGGGGAAAAGGCATCGAAGTGGTGATTGATGAGCAAACAGGGCTTCCCATCCCGGCAACCGCTGAAATCGTTGCATGCGGATTTTCCCCTCCCCCGGAAGAGGATAGCCGGCCCGAGGGGCCCTTTGGCGAATGGCAGGGGTATTATGCATCCGGAACGAGAAACGAGCCTGTCGTGCACATCAAGACCCTTTACCATCGAAACAATCCTATCCTTTTTGGGCAGCCCCCCGTGAAGCCACCGGTCAACACCTGGTTTCCTATTCCTCTTCATACCGCAAGTTTCCTCTGGAACCGCTTGGAGAAATCCGGTATGATGGATATTACAGGCGTCTACGTACACGGTCCCGGCAACCGCATTATCGCGGTCATTTCCCTCAAGCAAAGATACCTGGGACATGCCAAACAAATTGCCACGCTTGCCGGTGCATTCCTCCAGGGAGGTGCGTGCACCGGCAGGTACATCATCACTGTGGATGAAGACATTGATCCTTCGAATCTTGATGAAGTGTTATGGGCGGTCTGCACGCGCTGTGACCCCGAAAACTACATTGATATCGTCCCGGGATTCTTGACCAGCCCTCTTGACCCTATGCTCAATCCTGAGAAACGAGCAAGAAAGGATTATACCACGGCAAAGGTTTTCATAGACGCTTGTCGACCCTATCATTGGAAAGATAAATTTCCGCCGGTCAATGTCGCGGGCCCTGACCTGCGGAAAAAAGTGCTCCACAAATGGAAATCCTTATTTGAAGGGATCTAGAATGCATCCCTTTCATAGAAACGTTTTCTCTTAACTGCTTTTTTTCGAGGAGTACGCTGCACTGTACTCCTCGAAAAATTGTCTTTCTCATTGTCGCGGGGGAGAAATGGAGAAGGTGGTCCTTCTTGTTGGAACTCTTGACACCAAGGGTGAAGAGATAGACCTGCTGCGAACCCTTATTCTGGGGCGGGGCCACAAAGTCCTCATTGCAGACACCGGCATATTGGGAGAGCCCAATCTCGAGGCCGATATTTCCCGCGAGCGCCTTGCCGCTGAAGCCGGAACCACCATTCAAGCATTGAAAGACAGGGGGGATGAGGCTCATGCCCAAAAAACCATGGGTATTGGGCTCAAGAAAATCGTCCTCTCCTTATTGGAATCGGACCGCATCCAGGGTCTTCTGGCTATAGGAGGAGGCCAGGGTTCCGTTATTGTCTCGCCAACCCTTCAATCTCTTCCTCTCGGCTTTCCAAAACTGCTTGTCTCTACCAAGGCAACCCAGGCCGGTATCAGGCCCTATGTCGGATCCAGAGATGTGCTCGTTCTCCCCCCGGTCGCCGATCTCGCAGGGATTAACCGTTTGACCCGCAGAATTCTGACCAATGCTGCGGGGGCCATTTCCGGTATGGCGGAAATGGAAGCATCGATTACTGAAGACAAACCTCTTATTGTACTGAGCATGAACGGGACCGTGACCGAGTGCGGTCTGACGGTAAAATCTCTTCTGGAGGAAACCGGATATGAGGTGCTTGTCTTTCACAGTATCGGGACAGGCGGTGAAGCTTTAGAGTCGTATGTGGCTGAGCAGGATGTCTCTGCGGTCATAGAGCTCGCTGTCAATGAAATCGGAAACGAGCTTTTCGGCGGGCTTGCTTCGGCAGGCCCTCACCGCCTTGAGTCGGCCGGAAAAAAGGGAATTCCGGTGATACTCGCGCCGGGAAGCGCCGACTTCATCAATTTTCTTGGGCCTGACACCCTTCCCGAA
Organism: Deltaproteobacteria bacterium; assembly: GCA_019309145.1. Taxonomy (GTDB): domain Bacteria; phylum Desulfobacterota; class DSM-4660; order Desulfatiglandales; family Desulfatiglandaceae; genus B46-G9. The sequence goes on from JAFDGR010000014.1 coordinate 28,863, forward strand.
AAATACCGAGCCCGGAACATCCACGTGCATAACCCGCAAGCCACCCTTCTGCGAACAAATGAAACGGAAAATCGTATCATGGGAGAAACCATCGCAAGGAAACTCAATCAGGCCAAGGGACCTGTAACAATTCTGTGGCCCAAATCGGGGCTCTCAACCGTGGACCGCATGGGGAAACCATTCTGGGATCCGGGAGCTGACAGTGCGCTCCTTGAGGGGCTGAAATCGTGCCTTGATCCGAAGATTCCCATCAGGGAGATGGATGCACATATCAATGATCGTGACTTTGCAACGGCCGTCACAGAAATATCTATGGCCCTGATAAAAAACGCACATTGATTCTTTGCAACAACAGGCGAAAGGAGGAGATATCGAGACTACAAATTTTCTTTTCCGCTGCCTTGCCGGTTTTCCCGGCAGGAATGGGTGTTGTGGAAGGGAGTAACCACCAAGAGAAGGAGGGAGTCATGATGAGGGGAAAGTTTTCGGTTTTGGTTGCAGGTGCGATTGTCTTTGCCGCTTTGATTTTGCTGCCGTTGGGTGGAGGAGTTCATGCCGCCTCAAAGGTCATCCATTTCAAATTCGCGCATATCTTTCCACCACCGGCTAAGCACTCCAGGATCTGTGAGGCCTTCGTGAAGGAACTCGAGGAGCGGACAGGGGGACGAATCAAAACCCGTTACTTCGGCGGCGGCTCGCTGCTGAAACCCCCGGGAATGGCAAAAGGGATTGAAATGGGGATCGCCGACATGGGCTTTGCCCATGTTGAATATTCTCCCGGCCGTTTTCCTGTAACAGAAGTCTGTGATCTGCCTTTGGGCTATCCAAGCGGATGGGTCTCAAACCATGTCGTCAATGACTTTTACCAGAAATTCAAACCAAAGGAGTGGAGCAAACTCAAGGTGCTGTGGATGCATGCCAGCACTCCCAACGTGATGATAACGACCAAACCGGTAAGAAAGCTGGAAGATCTTAAGGGCTTAACCATCAGGGCGCCTGGTCGTGTCGGCAACACGGTTTCGGCCCTGGGTGCTTCTCCCGCCCCAATGCCCATCATGGAGGTGTACGACGCCCTGGCAAAAGGAGTGGTCCAGGGAGTAAACACGCCCTTTGAAACTTTGAAGACATTCCGGTTTGCAGAGGTGGCCAAATATACCACTGCCAGCTGGCAGGTGGGAAACGTGTATACCTTCTATGTTGCCATGAACAAGAGAAGCTACGAAAAGATCCCTCCTGACCTGAAGGGGATATTTGATGAACTCTGCGGCGAGTATAAGGAAAAGTTCGCACTCATGTGGAACTCGGTGGATTTTGACGGCAAGGATTTCGCCGCGAAAAAGGGCGTCAAAATAATGCATCTGTCGCCGGAGCAGGTGGCGAGGTGGAAGAAAGTGACCGCACCCGTCATTGATGCCTATGTAAGCGATATGGTGAAAAAGGGCTATGCTGAAAAAGAGGTCAGGGGCTGGATTTCCTACCTCCGGGAACGAATCGATTTCTGGACCAAGAAACAGATCGATTACAGGATAACTTCCCCAACCGGACCTGACCAGATGAGACCTTAACACCGCAGATATCCCAGGGTTCCGGAAATCTCTGTGAAATCATAGTGCCTTGCTCACTGAACGGATGCAAGGCACTGTGGTTCTCTGAAAATCGGCCTTGGAGATACGCCGAGGGGAGTCTGCCTCTTGAATTTTTCAGCTGCCGGGGCTTCACCTTGTGATGGTACACGAGTGGGAAATGGATGCTTCACCGCGGTGAGGAGAGAAAATCGCCATGCTGGAACAACTGGAGAAATTCGCTTGTCGCCTGAGCAATCTCTTGGAATGGGTGGGGTTGGTGGCGATCATGCTCATGGTGCTGATAACCTGTATTGACGTCCTGGGAGCCAAGCTCTTCCAAAAGCCTTTTTTTGCAGCCATTGACCTGGTGATGCTTGCACAACTGGTGGCCATACCCTTTGCCACCGCCGCGACCCTGCTCATCGGTAAGCACATCAAGGTGGAGTTCCTGGTGATGTTGTTCCCAAAACGCATGAGGAGGGTTGTAGATATCGCCGTGCACTCTCTGAGCCTCGCCCTTTTTGTGGTTATTGTATGGCGACTTACCGTTTACGGGTATCACCTCCAGATGTCCGGGGAACTGAGTTCCACGGCCCGCATACCCCTTCATTTCTTTGCCTATGGAGCGTCCCTGGCCTGTATGCCGGTGTGTATGATACTTTTGCTGAACCTTGCGAGATCAATAAAGGCGGTAAGTGACTGATGAATCCTTCGACCGTTGGGATGCTGGGGATCGCGCTTCTGCTGCTTCTCTTTCTGCTGCGTATGCCTGTGGCATTTGCCATGCTCTTCGTAGGGGTCCTTGGATTCGCGACCTTGGGAGGCATAGGACCCGCCCTCAGTATCCTGGCCCAAGACCTTTTTGAGACGTTTTCATCCTATCCCCTGTCGGTGATACCCATGTTTATCATGATGGGTTCCTTTGCCTTTGCATCGGGAATAAGCCAGAGGCTTTATAAGACCGCTTATGCCTGGGTGGGTCCTTTACGGGGAGGGCTCACGATCGCCACGGTTGTGGCGTGTGCAGGCTTTGCCGCCATCTGTGGATCAACCGCAGCCACGGCCGCCACCATGGGAAGGATTGCCCTTCCGGAAATGAAGAAATACGGCTATGACACCACCCTTTCAACCGGAACCGTAGCCGCCTCAGGGACGCTGGGGATCCTGATCCCACCCAGCACGATTCTCATCGTCTACGGAATTCTGACGGAAGAATCCATAGGGAAACTCTTTATTGCCGGTATCCTGCCGGGCATTCTCTTAACCCTCCTTTTCATTGCAACAGTGGCGATTCTCTGCATCCGTGATCCCAAGCTGGGACCTCCCGGCAAGCCCCAGACATTCAAGGAAAAAATCATATCCACTTCAGGTATCATAGAGGCCGCCATCCTCTTCGCACTCACGATCGGAGGCCTTTTCTTAGGATGGTTCAGTCCAACACAGGCAGGGGCCATAGGCGCCGGAGGAGCCTTGCTCATAGGCCTCGGCCGAGGCCAACTCTCATGGAAAAAATTCATCAGCGCTGGCAAGGAAGGCCTAGAGACTTCGTGCATGGTTCTGTTCATTATCGCGAGCGCGACCGTATTTGGACATTTCTTGGCCATTTCGAACATCCCTTTCATGCTGGCCGACTGGATAGGAGCGCTCCCCGTGCCCCCGGGAGTGGTCATGGCGGTCATTATTTTCATATACTTCCTGGGCGGCTTTTTCATGGACTCCATGGCCTTGATCGTGGTGACCATCCCCATCTTTTTTCCTGTTGTCTTGCGATTGGGATTTGATCCCATATGGTTCGGCGTGATCATCGTGCTGGTAGCAGAAATGGGGGTCATAACTCCACCGGTGGGAGTGAATGTTTTCGTTATCAAGGGAATCGCCCCGGATATACCACTTCATTTGATTTTCAGGGGAATCTTCCCCTTTTTGTGGGCCCTGGTCATCCTGACCGCGCTCCTCATGGTCTTTCCCCAAATCGCGACGTACCTGCCCAGCCTGGTGTCGATATAGCCCGTCTATGCTTCTGAAAAGGTTTTCGCGAGGTCATTGTCGATCACGTACATGCACACTTCCTTTGCCCCCTTTTCCGTGTAGCCGTACTTGTGGATCAGGTTCCGCATCAGGAACGTAATATCTTCCCGGATCCGTTTATCATAGGTTTTGAAGGGTTCAGAATCGTAGTCTTTGATGGCGCGGCGGAAATTCTCGTTCTTGAGAAAGGGTTCCAGGACTTTTTCCTTGAGATTGTAGACATATCGTTCGTACAGATCCTGGTACAGGCTGGTCTCGGTGACCTTTTTCCCTTCAACCATTATTTCCTGGGTCAGGGTCCGGGAAGTGTATTCTTTCTGCGTTTCAGCCCGGAAGGCAAGACGTTTTTCGGGTTCCGTCTTTTCACCCACTATCCGTTTCTCAATACCGTCAAAAAATGCATCTGTAATTTCCAGCCGATCATCAGTGAACGTACACGTGACCTCGACCCCGGGTTCAAAGTTGAGGGCGAACAGATAATTCTGAATATCCCTGGCAATCTGTTCCTCGTTATAGTAATAAAGTGACTCCTTAACCTCCTGCAATATTCTGTAGTTATAGAGCTGAAGCAGGGAATCAAGGAACCCGTCAGGAATAGACG
>JAFDGR010000155.1 GCA_019309145.1 Deltaproteobacteria bacterium
GGAGCTCCTATCAGCCAGCCATTCAGGCGGGGAGGCAACATCGTCCGCTTGTCTCTGAACGCGCCTCCCGTTCATGCTCCCAAGAGAACGCTCTACGCGTGATACTATCTTTTCTCGATCCGTAAAATCCACTCCCTCTCCTTCCTCCCCTTTACCGGCCTGGTCTCTGTGTTTTCTCGAAGGATGCTTTCAAGGCTGTCCATCTTCTGGAAAAGGGCCTCTTAAACCGCGGGATCTTTCTCCTGGCTCCCCACTCTGCAAAGGGTCCCGGAAGCCATCTCCACTCGCCTGAAGGTGCCATTATCGCCTGCAGCCCCCTGGCCAGAAAGCCAGCGATTCGGAAAAACACCGGCCGGACAGAAAGCCGGGAATAGAGCTTCATGGGCAGAACCCTGGAAAGGACCTGCCGACCCTTCCACATGGGGTCTTCCGCGAGGCGCCTGCGGAAATCGAGAATCATTTTCGGATGGTCGATCAGCACGGGGCAGACCTCGGCGCAACCACCACACAAGGTACAGGCAAAGGCAAGGTCCCTTGCGCTCCCCGGGGGCAGAAGCTCGGAATCCAGCAGGATCCCAATGGGTCCTGAATACACCCAGCCATAGCTGTGCCCGCCGATCCGTTTGTAGACAGGACAGACATTGAGGCATGCGCCGCACCGGAGGCAAAAGAGCGAATCCCTGAGCACCTGGTCCCCGAGGATATCGGATCGCCCATTGTCCAGTAAAACCAGGTGGAAGGCTTCCGGCCCGTCCTGCTCGTCCGACATCCTGGGGCCGGTAATCAAGCTGAGGTAGGTGGGCATCTTCTGCCCGGCGGCGCTCCGGGAAAGAAGCGTCATAAGGACACTGAAATCATCCCAGGTTTCAACGACTTTTTCAATCCCGATGAGGGCCACGTGCACCTTGGGAAGTGAGGTGGACATGCGGATATTTCCCTCGTTCTCAAACAGGGCAAGTGTTCCTGTTTCCGCCACCACCATATTCCCGCCGGTGATACCCATATCCGCTCCCAGGAATTTTTCCCGGAGCACGCGGCGGGCCACCATGGTAAGTTCTTCGGGATTCTCCGTATAGGGTACCCCGAGCTTGTCACAGAACAGTCGCGCCACTTCTTCCTTGTTCATGTGGATCGCGGGAGCAATAATGTGGGAAGGTATCTCGCCCGCCAGTTGAACAATAAACTCCCCCAGGTCCGTCTCCCATACCTCGATCCCTTTTTCCACCAGGGCCTGGTTCAGGGCGATCTCCTCCGTCATCATGGACTTACCCTTCACCACGGTTTTTATCCCATAGCGACTTACCAGATCCAGGATAATGCCGCGGGCCGTGGAAGCGTCCTTTGCCCAGTGCACAATGCCCCCTCTATCGGTCACTCTTTTCTCCAGGAGCCGCAACAGCCCCGGCATGTTTGCGAGGCACCTTTCCTTGACTGCACGACCCCGGGCCCGCAGGCCCTCCGGGTCTGCCAGTTCGCGAAAACCTCCCTCCCGCAAGGCAACAAATCGATCTCCGGCGTCGGTAAGGGTCCGGTAGAGGACCTCGTTCCGGGCAGCCTCCGCCGCCATTTTCTTCACCGCTTTCACACTCAATTCCATGGCTCATCCCCCTGATGTGCCAGCCCGGGTTTCTCACCGATCTTCGTCGCGAGACGGTGGAGAGTCCCGTGAATATAAGGCGCGTGCAGGAAAATGAGCGCAGGCGTACTTTCACAGTACGTCGAGGTCATTTTTCAAGCGCAACGAAATAGTCATGGGGCTACCCGTCGTCACAGCAGATTATTGGCGAGAAATCCGGGCCAAAACCTCGGCAATATGCAGTGCCCTTATCTTTTCGCCCATTTTTGCAAGATATCCCCCGATGTTGAGCAAACAACTCGGTTCTGCGCTGATCACGAATTCAGCCCCGCTCTTTACCACTTCAGCCACCTTGTCACCCGTCATCTTTTCCGAAACAACGGGAAATTCCAGGCTGAAGATCCCCCCGAATCCGCAACAGGTTTCCTGATGTGCCATTTCCACCAGGTGAAGCCTGCGTACGTTGAAGAGAAGCATTCTCGGCTGTTCCCTGACGCCAAGGACCCGTGAAACCTGGCAGGAATCGTGATAAACGGCCTTGCCGGGCCATTCGGCCCCCACGTCTTGGATGCCAAGGACATCAACCAGGAATTCGGTAAGCTCAAAGGTCTTTTTGCCCAATGATTCCGCGCGAGAGAGCCATGCAGCATCATCACGAAACAACTCCCGGTAGTGGTGCCGGACCATGCCCACGCAGGAGCCTGAAGGGGAGACCACCATCTCTGCATCTTTGAAAACTCTGATAAAATGCCGGGCCATTTTTCGTGCCTCAGATTGATACCCAGCCTTGAACTGCATCTGTCCGCAACAGGTCTGCCCGCCGGGATAGTCCAGATCAATCCCGATCCGAGCCAAGATCGTGGCGGTCGCCTCTCCCACATGAGGGAGAAAATGTTCCACCAGGCAGGGAATAAACAGGCTCACTTTCCGTGGTGGTTTCTTTTCCTCCATGCAATTCCTTTCTTGAAATGAGCTCTCCAGTATGTAACGTTAAGAATGACCGCTTTGTAAAAAGATAATTCCTCACGCCCGCTCACGTTGTTCGCTCGAGACACAGAGCTATCAGAGAAAAATTTTTTCATTTATTTTCTGAAACTCCGTGATCTCTGTGGGCTCTGTGTGAGATATCTTGATAACTATCAGAGAACAAGGGGGCACGCATCATGCAGTTCTGTGATCATCATTGCCGCTTTGCCTCATGGCCGCAAAAGGATTCCCTCGACGGCTCGGGGAGCTGCATGACATTCCAGGCCGTTTATTGCAGGAAAAAAGAGAAGCTGGTCCACAAGAACATGCCGTGTCCTGACAAGGAACCCAGGAATGATTTGTCCCGGAAAGATTAGGGCTGCATCGTCTCCAGGTATCGGGTAATGGCCCCGTCGTATGCGTGCGTCAGGCGAAAAACCTTTGCCGCCAGGCGAAAGCGGGTCTCCAGGGTCGTCTCGCCATGGTTTTCTTCCATTTCCTGAAGCACAATCGCGTAATCCGCCGGATCCACGATGACCGTTACATCCCTGAAATTTTTCGCGGAGGAACGGAGCATGGCAGGCCCCCCGATATCGATATTTTCGATTGCTTCCTCCAGGGTGACCCCTTCTTTTGCCACGGTCTTTTCGAACTGGTAGAGGTTGACCACCACCAGGTCAATGGGCCTGATCCCGTATTTTTCCATCATTTCCCGGTGGGCCGGGTTATCCCGCAGGCCAAGGAGCCCGCCGTGGACCTTCGGGTGCAATGTTTTCACCCGTCCGTCCATCATTTCCGGAAACCCGGTATAATCGGAAATGTCCGTCACGGGGACACCTCCCTCACGGATTGTTTTGGCTGTCCCCCCGGTTGAAAGGATGTCTACCCCGAAACCTTGAATAGCCTTTGCGAATGGAACGATTCCGTTTTTGTCCGTCACACTGATAAGTGCCAGTTCGATTTTTGCCATGATATGCTCCCCCTTTTGGTTCTCAGCTTCACGTTCATCACGCTCCCGCTTGCATGGAAACGCTGCTTGATCTATAGTCCAAAAAAAGATATTAATCAACCTCCTGATCGGGATAGAAATAGAAGCAGGGGAACGGGATGTTCCCGGAGCGGCGTCATCAAGCACTCAACATGTTGAGTGCCTGATCCGCAGTGAGCGGAGCCATGGACGGCGAAGCGAACGGAGCAGAGGGAATATGCCGGTTCACTGCTTCAATGAATCCCTTTGAAAAACTACATTTGCCACATTGCCTCTTGAGCAAACAAGAAAGGAGCATCCCTTTTCATGGCATCCGAAAAGATTCAATTTGAAAACAACCAACTCCTCGTCCCTGACAATCCCATTATCCCGTTCATTGAGGGAGACGGCATTGGTCCCGATATCTGGCGGGCAGCGTCACGGGTCATTGACCATGCTGTTCGTCTTTGTTGGCAGGGAAAACGTCGGATCCAATGGAAGGAGGTCCTCGCCGGGGAAAAGGCTTACCGGGAAACCGCAAAATGGCTCCCCGAAGAGACACTCCAGGCCTTCCGAACCTTTCGCGTGGGGATCAAGGGCCCGTTGACCACCCCGATCGGCGGAGGCATCCGGAGCCTGAACGTGGCCTTGCGGCAACAATTGGATCTCTATGCCTGCGTGAGACCCGTACGTTATTTTCCCGGTGTTCCCAGCCCGGTCAGGGAACCGCAGAAAGTAGACATGGTGGTTTTCCGGGAAAACACCGAGGATGTCTACGCGGGCCTCGAACTGGAATCTTCACAGGAAGATGCCCGGGCACTCATCGCGTACCTGGCGGAAACCAAAGGGTGGCACATTCGTCCGGGTTCGGGCATCGGGATCAAGCCCATCAGTAAATTTGCGAGCCTGCGCCTTTTGAGATCCGCTATCGAGTATGCGCTGGCGCATGGGCGAAAGAGTATCACCATGGTGCACAAGGGGAATATCCAGAAGTTTACGGAAGGCGCTTTTCGAAACTGGGGATACGAACTTGCCCGCAACGAATATCCCGGGTCCGTTGTTTCCTGGGAAGACTGCAAGGGCAATCCACCGGCCGGCAAGATCGTGATTAAGGACACCATTGCCGACATCTTCTTTCAGCAGGCCCTCACGCGGCCCGAGGAGTTTGATGTCATCGCCACGACAAACCTGAATGGAGACTATATCTCGGATGCCCTGGCCGCCCAGGTTGGCGGGGTGGGCATGGCACCGGGGGCAAACATCAATTACCAGGAAGGTTATGCTGTTTTCGAGGCAACCCACGGGACAGCACCCAAATACGCCGGGCAGGACAAGGTCAACCCGACGTCCCTTATCCTGAGTGGGGCCATGATGCTGGAGCATATGGGATGGAAAGAAGCGTCCCGAAAGATAGAATCGGCCCTCGAAAAAGCCCTGGCCTCGCGACAGGTGACCTATGACCTCGCCCGTTTGATGCCGGAGGCAGAGGAAGTTTCCTGTTCGGCTTTTGCTGACCTGGTATGTGCATTGATGGCATGAGGCATCTCTATGACCCGGATACTCATCATCTATCATTCCCAGACAGGACATACCGAAGCCATGGCGCAACAGGTGGCCCATGGTGCCGGTTCCATTCCAGGAGTCGAGGTCATCCTGAAAAAGGCCGGCGAGGCCACCCTCCAGGACCTTCTCGAGTGTGACGGACTTGCCATCGGCTCTCCGGAGTACTTTGGATACATGGCCGGGATGATAAAGGACTTCTTTGATCGCACCTATGAATCAGCCAGGGCAGACAGGCGGATCTTCAAGAAGCCATACGTGGTCTTCATCAGCGCGGGAAACGATGGAAGCGGCGCCCTGAGCCAGATAGAGCGGATCTGCCTGGGGTATCCCTTGAAAAAGGTCTCTGAACCGATTGTGGCAAAGGGCGAGCTTGATGAGAATATCCTGAAAAAATGTGAGGATCTGGGGAAGACCATCGCGGCAGGCTGTGAGGCCGGCATCTACTAGTTTTTTTTCTTGGGATCGGGATTCGGCAGTGGCAGCTTGAAAAATTCAACTCCTTCTTCTTTCAGCAGTTTTTCCTCGTTTTCCGTGGCGGAACCCCTGATATTGCGCCTCTCAACGACGCCATAATGCATTTTCAAGGCCTCGGAGGTAAACTGGGGCCCCACGTCCTCAAAATTGTGGTGAACATATTCCACCACCTCTTTTGCAAGACGCTTGTAATCAATAGGGGCCTCCGGGAGGTCCTGCCGGGCAGGTGCTGCTTTTTTCACGGCGACCGGGGAGAGGATCCTCTTTACCTCTGCATCGTCGCAGTACGGGCAATTGATCAACCCCCTGGCACGCTGGTCTTCGTAAGCCTCCACACTGTCAAACCACCCTTCAAAAACATGCCCCTGACTGCACTCAAGATCAAAAACAATCATCCGTCCATCACCTCTCCGCATACAATACAGCAAGGATCCTGGTAGCTTCTTTCCCATGACATTTCACCAGGTGGGGAACCGTAGAGTCATAATAGATCGCATCTCCGGGATAGAGTAAATGTACCTCTTCCCCCAGACGGACTTCCATGGTTCCCTCCATCACGTAGATAAATTCCTGGCCGTCATGGGAAGAACGTTCTTCCTCGGTTTCCGCCGGTTCCAGCGTGACCATGAAAGGCTCCATGTGGCGATCCTTCTTATGAGGGGCCAGGGATTCGTACTGGTACCCATACTGCTGCCCCTTTTTTGAATCATAGCGTGAGATCACCTTCCTGTCGCCCTGCCTGACGATGGTAAAAGGACGCGTTTCTTCCCCGGAAATAAAATAGCCCATTTTCATTTCCAGGGCCTTGGCCAGCTTAATGACCGTCCCCAGGGGAGGGTCCATGTTTCCCTTTTCAATGTCCTCCAGGGTCGATTCGGATATCCCTGTGCGCTGGGAAATATCGGGAAGGCTCAAGCCTTTTTTTTCCCGCACGTTCCGGATCCTCTCGCCCACAAGCGCGGGGCCGCCTTCCTCCAGAGGCCCCTGGCCGATATTTTCCATGAAGTCCTTTTCTTCGTCCTTGCTGGCAAACTGGTCGCTGATATCACTTAAGAAATCCGAGTAAGGATCTCGTTCTTTCCCTCTACGATTGCTCTCTTCATCCATGCCGTGTTTTCCTCTGTTTTCTCCTGTTTTCTGAACAATCCTTTTTTCAGTTTACCACCCGAAGGCGCCACCGGTCAAGCGCACGCTTTCAGAAATGGGGCCTTTCGCCGCCCTCCCCGGGGAAATGCGGGACACGCGAACCCCTGAAAAATTCAAGACAATACCAATCAGGTCTCAAGGACGAAAATGACTTCCATCCTGACCCTGTATTCAATGATTTTTCCGTCTTCTACCGCCACCCGCTGTTCCAATACCCGCAGGCCTGTAATGCCCCGTAGCGTCCGATTCGCGCGCTCGAATCCCGCCTTGATCGCCTCTTCAAAACTCATAGGGGAGGCCGCGATAATCTCAGAAATCCTCGCTACACGCTCCATAATCATCTCCTCCTGGTACCCGGCCATAGGCCAAAGATCCTCTCCGGCAAACACCGCCCTCAAAAGGTATATTACAGGCTCCCTATTTCTTGACAGGGAACCCGGACATGGTATAACTGCGGAAAGCTGGATCATACCTCTTTTGTAATTAAATAACAAGCGCCTAAAAAGCAATGATTATTTGCCCTTGGGGCCGCTCGCAATGCCACAGGACCTGGAAAGGAGAGAACATGTCCGAGAAACAATACCTGGTTGATGACCTGACACTGCAAGACTCATGGCGCATGTTCCGCATCATGGCGGAATTTGTTGAAGGATTTGAAGTGATGCCCGAGGTTTCTCCCGCCGTGACCATCTTTGGATCAGCCAGGGCTAAACCTGACAGTGATGACTATCTGAAAACCGTCCAGATCGCAAGGCTCCTTGTGCAACATGGTTTTAATATTATATCGGGTGGCGGCCCCGGGATCATGGAAGCGGCAAACAAGGGTGCGGCCGAGGCGGGAGGCAAATCGGTGGGACTCCATATCCATCTTCCCAATGAACAGGAAGCCAATCCATACGCGAACATTCGCCTGGGTTTCAAATACTTCTTCATCAGAAAAGTGATGTTTATCAAGTATGCCGTCGCTTACATCATCATGCCCGGGGGATTCGGGACCATGGATGAACTCTTCGAGGCCCTGACACTCATTCAAACCAAACGGATCAGGTCATTTCCCGTCATTCTGCTGGATTCCGGGTTCTGGAAAGGGCTCGTGGACTGGGCAAAAAACACTCTCCTGAGCCAGGGGACCATCTCAGAACCGGATCTCAATCTCCTCCATATCGTGGACACACCCGATGAAGCAGTAAACATCATCAAGCAAATGGTGGTGGTCTAGTTGACATCAAATTCCATTGATGATCTTTTCGCATGGACCGAATCACTTGGGATCAGCCTTTCCAACGCCCAACAGGAAAAACTTGCACTCTTTGTGACGGAAGTATGGGCCTGGCAGAAAAAAATGAACCTTGTGGGGGTCACCACAAAGGGGCGTGTGATCCGTGAACTCCTCCTGGATTCTCTTGTTCCCCTCCCCTATCTCCCGGAAACAGGCAGCCTGCTGGATCTTGGATCAGGAGCGGGATTTCCCGCGATTCCCCTGAAGATATGCCTTCCTGCTGTTCATGTTCAGCTCCTTGAACCCATGAACAGGAAGGCGGTTTTCCTGCGGCACGTTATCCGGCTTCTCGGGCTGGACCGCACCGAGGTAATCTGTGCAAGGATTGAGGAAAGCGGAAAAATGCTGACCTCCCATGGATACCACGCAATTACCGCCCGCGCGGTGACATCTCTCCGCCAGACCCTGGAATGGTGCGGGCCGTACCTTGCGCAAAAAGGCGTGTTGATCAGCTTTCAGGGGAGTTCCTGGAAGGAAGCCCTGGAGGAAACTGGTGAGAGTATGAGAAGGCAGGAACTGGTTGTCTCCCGGACACTCCCTTACCGGCTGCCGGGGAAAACCGGCGAAAGGATGATTCTGTTCTTCACAGAAAAGGCCACATCACAGGATCTCGCCAGCCCCATATCAGCCCCCTCGTGAACAAACACCATCAGGAAACCGGGTCACTTCTTCAAGGCATCCATGATGGTTACAAGTTGGAGATCGATGTACTTATCAAGGGTCAACCGCTTCCTGAAATGCCAGCCTTTCAATATCCACATGTGGGCCATCATGATGATGT
>JAFDGR010000156.1 GCA_019309145.1 Deltaproteobacteria bacterium
GCGCGCAGGAAAAGAGCGGCAGCCTTTTTTCTCTCCCGGCTGATGAACCCCTCTGTTGCGGCCCGTTGCAGATCATTGACTTCATAGCCCTGGATTCCCTCTGACTTCAAGTCCTCCAGGAATGACAAGGCTTCCTCATATCTTTCTTTTTCAAGCAATCCCCGGATTTTTTTCAAGGCCGCGTTTTCACGGCCCCTGGAAACCTGTTTCGCCTTTTGCACCCGCTCCAGGGCTTGGTCAATGGTATCTATCTCAGCAGGCGAAAGAGCCGTATCCTGCCTCTTTTGGAGGAGCAACATTTTTGCTTGGTCAAAGGAGTGGGCCCGGAGCTTCTCTTCAACCATGCTGAGAACCCGGGGGAGGGGAATGAGTTTCGCCTCCTGCTGGTTTGAGGTCGCGTGAAGTTCTTCTTTTAAATGGTTGAGTAACGCCGTCCTGTCATCCATCAGATCGTTCATTTTTTCATACCTGAGCATGGCGGCGTCCTCCTGGCCGATACGGGAATACCAGGCTGCGATCTTGCTTTCCAGGATGATGAGATCAGGGCTTTTTTCGAGTTCCCGGGCGGCGCGTTCCCCGGTTTCGATGGCTTCTTTGAACATTCCCTGGTTTGCAAGGGACAAGGCGAAAACCAGGCTTATGCCAGGGGTGAGTGCACCCGGCCCGAAACGGTTTTTGAGTTCAAGTACCTGGTTGATGACTCCCCGGGAATCTCCGGATAAATAGGTTGCAAGGATCTTGTCCCGCTTCCTGGAAAAGAGATCCATGGTGGTTTTTTCTTCGGGTGGACCTGTTTCTCCCGGGGGCTGGAAAGCTGATTCAACGCGTTCCAGCCTCAGATATATCCTGGCAATGAGGTGACGGTATTGAGATTCGCTCGTCGGTGGAGCGGAAGCACCTTCCAGGAGCTTGTAGATCTCCAGGAGCGCCTCGGCTCCAGGACGGTCTTCCTCGGAGATGCTGTTTTCCTGGAGTTTCCGCTGGAGAGAGACCATTTTTCTGGTAAGCTCTTCTTGATCGATCAGAGAACGCGAGAACGGCGCTTGCCCGTAAACAGGGCCTCTTGGCCTGGGAAACCGGGCGCACCCCGCTGCCAGCAGTATGAACACAATCATAATCTTAAAATAAGTTCCTTTCATATTTTTCCCCAGGATTGTTTCAGTGTCAAATGAAGCATATTTTGTTTTTCAAACTCTGTTTTCTCTGTGCCTCTGCGGGACACATTTATTCAACCATATCGTGCAGACCGGGAGGTTCAAATTTTCTCTTCAGTCGATACGTATCACCGGAGGGCTCCGCGGGCGCACACAAAAACGTAATGGGATTGCTTTCGTCCCGGGTTTCTTTCAAATCGGTCGGCATTCCATTCAAAAGTGAAACGGGAATGGCCTGAAGGCCTTTTGGACAAACCGGCACACCACCAGACGACCGCATCGCGAGGGTTTCCGTGTCAAGTGCGTCCCTGTATTGGGGATTACCAGCTATGGCATTCATGGTGTCTATCCACAGGGGCAGGGCACCTGAGGAACCATAAATGGCGAAATGTTTCCCTTTCATTGGACGGTTGTCATCATATCCCACATAGCTGGCAACCACATAGCCATTTCTGAGTCTCAGTTGTCCCGTGGGATTGGCGGGCGCAGGAATAAAGCCCACAAAACTCGAGTTCCTGAACCGGTTGGACGTCCCTGTCTTTCCATACAGGGGAAGGTGGTTTCCCTCTACACGGACAGCGTCCCTTGCTCTGAGCCCGGTTCCAACCTCCATTACTTTCCTCAGGATTTCCCGTACAGATTCTGCAGTCTGGTGCGAGAGGACCGCATCCGGTCTTTCCTGGTATGCCCATATGGTTTCACCATCCCGGTCAACAATTTTTGTGATAATGGGCACCGGTTGTGGCTCGCTGGTCTCCGAGAGCGGGAAGACACGTCCCGTCATGATGGTCTGGTATGCGGTGGCGGCCTCAAGGATACTGATGGCATTCGCGCCCAGTGGGAAGGACAAAACAGGGTCCAGGCGGGTGCCAATCCCCATCTTCTTGCTGAGATAGACCACATAGGAGAGATTAACAAGCGTCCTGAAGTCTCGTATCCAGAAAAGGACGTCGAGATCATAGCGTTTGCGGGTGAGGAGTTCCTTGTATTTTCGTTTTAAATTTGCCTGGAGTTCATCAATCGTCACTGAGGTGAGCAAGTCATCGACCCATATTTCTTCCATTTTTGGGAGCGAATTAACACGAACCATCTCTTTCGGCTGGATCGGAAGGAGTATCGTGTATGGGATCCCGTTGGGATTTTCCGTGTAGATCATTCTCTCGTGAGTGTCATCATCCTTCCGGACCCAGTAAAAGTGACGGATCAGGAGGAGTTTTTTTGTGATTGAAATCATTTGCTGCGGGCTCTGAAGGGCTGTAGCGAGTTCAGTCCAGTGGCGTTTCATGATTTGATTGAGTCGATTGAGCCGGGTGAAGTCATACCTGAGAATCTGTTCTCTTCCGACGCCAAGCTTGCGCCTTGCTTTTCGTGGGATGCGGTAATGGAGACGGTGCATGGTTTCCAGCATGCCCTGCTTCCCGCTGAAGATAATATCAGGCTCCACCTCTTTTTTTGCCTGTTCAAAGGCCGCCTCGAGGAGCGCCTCGCGATTGACGACAACCCCTTTTTTATCACGTATGCGACGCTTGTACTGGAGGTAGCTCTCACCTTCTTTTCGGTCCAGCCCGAGAAGATGCGCAAGCTCCCGGAATTCACTCAAATTCAAGTGGTCAGTAAGGTGATAGAGGAGCCAGACCGTCGCCAGGTTTTCAGATTTGGCACCGGCCCACGCCATTGACACGATTTTTTCCTCCGGCTCATGATCCGGTCTTGGGCAATAATAGGTTTTTTCAAAGGGAAAGAGATCCCTTCTGTTCATGAGCGGATCAAGGGAGTGCCACTTGAGCTGCATGGCAGCAGTATAGACGATGGGTTTGAAAATAGATCCCAGCTGCCGCTTCGCGTCAACAGCCCGGTTGAAATAGCGATTTGAAAATCCACCGACCATGGCCTTTATCATGCCTTCATGGAGCACCACAATGCCGCCTTCAAGTTCCGGGAAAACCGCGAGCCGTAATGCTCGCTGTTCTCCTGCCCCTAATCCGGAAACCCATTGCACGGCAACCAGGTCTCCTTTGTGGAAGGACGCGAGGAAAGAGGGCACGCGCCGGCCGGTGAAACGGGCTTGTTTTCCGAGTTTCCATTTCAACCAGGCCTCGACCACGGGCTTCAACCCACGGTACCCAATGACGCCCCCGCCGTTTTTCCAGCTCACAATCATGGTGTCTCGCTGATCATGGGCGTCAATGTGGGTGATTTTGGCAAGAAACGGGAGGTTGCCGTTATGGTCATCGCCCAAAAGCCCCAGCTTTTCCAGTTTCTCATATTCTTTTTGCCGCTCCTGCTGATCATATCCGGCCAGTTGCACATCGAGACCCGGCAGGTGGTGCCGAAGGCTTCGCAGGGCTGCGTCCTCCACGTCTTTGTTAATAGAGGTATAGATCTTGATGCCGGAGGTGGCGATATTGTCAATACCCTGGTCACTGAGAACTCTTTTGAAGAAGGGGGTCTCGAGCTGGTCGCGCACATAGTCGAGAATAACATTCAGTCGATAGGTGATCTTGCCCTCTTTGAAGGGAATCTCGCGTGCCTTGGCCTGCCGGTATTGTTCTCCGGTGATGAAATGCAGGTTGAGCATGTTCTTGAGAACATAATCCTTCCTCAATTTCGCAAGCCTGATGGTTTCCTTTCTTTCTTCCTCAGTTTTCTTGATAAAGGGATTATAACGATTCGGTGATTTCACTGAGCCTGCAATGAAAGCTGCTTCAACCAGGTCCAGATCTTTTGCGTCTTTGTCAAAGAAATACTGGGCGGCAATCTGGAGCCCTTTTCCGAACCCAGTCACAAAAAACTGGTTCGCATACATCTCCAGTATCTCCTGTTTCGTATATCGCCTTTCGAGCAAAAAGGCCTGGATGAGCTCTTTCAGTTTTGCCCTGTAGGATCTTTTTTGTCTCTTAAAGATATTTTTCGCTGTCTGCTGGGTCAGGGTGCTCCCGCCCTGGACAACCTTTCGGGCTTTGAGATTCGCGATGAGGGCTCGAAGGATTCCCTTGAGTTCAAAACCCCGGTGTGTGAAGAAATCATGATCTTCAGCAGCAACAATCGCCTTTACAAAATCCTTTGGTATCTCAGAGTACGGCACATACTGGCGGTGCGTTGTTTTGAAAAAAACGCCGATGGGAGTTTGCCCGTCGTCATAGAAAACCGGGCTTTCAGATGCAATCACTTCCCGGATAGCGCCTTTTTGAATGCGCTTGGCCGTTTCCCTGGTAACCTGGAAATAAATGCCCAGGAGGAGCAGGGCGGGGATGACCACCAAGGACACCAGGACCCACAGAATGATTTTGTTTTTTTTCTTCATATGCTCCTCTGCCTCGACATCACCCCAAGCATGGGCCGGCAGCCGTGAGTTCTCCCAAAAGGAGCTTTTTCCGGATCAATTGCTTGATGTCCAGGCCCTTCATGTTCAGGCCTTTTCGCCCGTATTTCATATTGGCTTCAATGACGTACCAGTTGTTCTTGTACCGGATCAGATCCATTCCTACATCATCAAATCTGCACTTCAAGGCGGCCTCCCGGGCAAGCGCAATGCCTTCGGAAGGGACATCTTCAAAGCTGATCTTGCCTCCCTGGAACAGATTGGCACGGAAGTTTCCCGCTTGCCTCACCCGCCAGTAAGCAAGCACCGGATCGTAATTGAGAAGGATAACCCTGAGGTCCTTTTCATGGGGCAGGTATTCCTGGATATAGGCGATCCTGGTCAGGCTGAGGTATTTTTTCAGCGCCTCCTTCTCCCGGATCAGGAATACGCCCCTTCCCTGTGCAGAACGCCGGGGGATTTTGCCCACAAAGGGAAAGGCAAAATCTTTTACGATATCACCATGATGGAGAGGATAGTAAAACCTCGTCCGAGGATGGGAGACCTTTTGTAAATAGAAAAGGGTGGTCTGCATGATCTTTTCGTCGGCGTAGAGATGAGTTTCGAGGCTGGGAAAGATTTTCTTTCCCATGGTGTTGAAGAACTGGGCATATCCCACCGTGGGAAACAGGATGAGGTCCGCCGCATGAATCAATTCCCTTTGCGCGGGGGTGTAATCCAGGAAATTCGGTTTTACGCCAAGGGTCAGGACTTCCGGGATGCCCAGCAGGCGACTGCCCAGGGCGATAAACTGCTTTTGCTCTGCCATTACCATATCATGTCCCGAGCCAGCCTCTCACGCGATTTGCCTGGTTATCAACCTTTTCAAAGAGATCAGGTAACGGCAGGGTCAGGAGTCGCCGGTCTTCCATGACGATCCTCCCGTTTATGATCGTATGGCTCACGTCATTTCCCTTTGCAGCATAGACGATATGGGAAAAAGGGTTGAAGAGGGGGGTCAGATGAGGCTTCTGGGTATCCAGGATGATGATGTCGGCCTTCTTCCCCACCTCCAGTGATCCAATATCTTGCTCTAACCCGAGTGCTCTCGCGCCTTCGATCGTCGCCATGCGAAACACGGTAATCGCATCCATGACGGTAGTATCCATGCGATGGACTTTGTGGAGCTTTGCCGCAGTGTCCATTTCCGTGAATAGATCCAGGTTATTGTTGGAGGCGCATCCGTCTGTGCCGAGACCCACGGTGATTCCGCGCATGATCATGTCGGGAACCGGGGCGACTCCGGAAGCGAGTTTCATGTTGCTTTCAGGGTTGTGAATGACCTTGACGTCGTTCTCGTGGAGCAATTCCATGTCTTGCTGGTCAAGGTGAACACAGTGATCCGCGATGAGATGAGGCCCGAGCATCCCAAGGGAATCCAGGTGGGCAAGGGGGGTTTTCCTGTATTTCCCCTGAATTTCTTCAATCTCGGTAAGTGTTTCGGCCACATGGATGACAAGGGGCACTTCATGCTTGCGGGCAAGGTCATGGCAGGCCACCAGCAGACCAGGGCTGCAGGTGAACAGGGAGTGGGGTTCCACTGCGACGGAGACAAGGGGGTCAGCACTCCACTCCCTGATCATGGCTTCCGTGTACTCAAGGCCCTTTTCCACAGGGCCGTAATTGGGGGATTCGAAGTCATAGAGCACTTCTCCAACGATGCAGCGCATTCCCGCGAGATGGGCCGCACGCGCCACTTCCTGTTCGAAAAGGTACATATCACAGAAGGTGGTGGTCCCGGACATGATCATCTCTGCACAGGCAAGCAGGGTCCCGGTATGCACGAAATCGGCGTCCATGCGGCTTTCCACGGGAAAGATGTAGTGGTTGAGCCAGTCCATGAGCGGGAGATCATCGGCCAGTCCCCTGAAGAGCGTCATGGCGGCATGGGTGTGGCCATTGATAAGACCGGGCAAGACAAGGCCGCCCCGTGCGTCGATGACTTTTTCCCCTTCAGGCGGCGCATTTCCATCGGTTCCCACAAGAGAAATGGTATCCCCGGTAACGCCCAGGAAACCTTTCTCATGAATACTGTTATCGGGGTCCATGGTCAAGATGGTTCCGTTCTTTATTACAATATCCAATTGTTTCATCCTCTGGTGCCTTTTCCTTCAGTCTATCCAACTCAAACGGGCCACAATAGCCTCCCACAATCGTGCGAGTATCGGGCCGCTCCTGTCTGCGGCCTCGATGACCTGTTCCACGGAGGTCTCTTCCATGCAATCGGGAAGATTGACATTCGTGATGGCCACAATTGCCATGATTTTCATGCCGCAATGAACGCCCACGATTGCTTCGGTGACCGTTGACATGCCCACCGCATCGGCACCCGCTATTCTTAAAAACCTGGTTTCCGCGGGCGTCTCCAGGCTTGGCCCGAGAATGCCCACATAGACGCCTTCCCGCAACAGGATGCCGGAGCGCAGGGCCTGCTCACGCGCAAGATTAAGCAGTTCGTCGGGGTACACGTTACTCATATCAGGGAACCGGGGCCCGAATTCATCCAGGTTGGGGCCCACGAGAGGATTTCTCCCGGTGAGGTTGATGTGGTCGGTGACGAGCATCAAGTCATCGCGGTTAAAGAGGGGATTCAGTCCCCCTGCGGCACTGGTTATGAACAGGTGGGTGATCCCGAGGGCGCCCATGACCCGTACAGGAAAGCTGACCTCCGCGGGTTGGTAGCCTTCGTACAAATGGAACCGTCCCTGCATGGCGATGACCGGCTTGCCTGACAATGTTCCCGCGAGAAGCATTCCTTTATGACCCGCTGCCGTGGCTTTGGGAAAGTGAGGGATATCCTGATAGGGGATGCGGATTTTCTCCTCGATCGCCCCGGTCACTTTTTCGAGTCCCGTGCCGGTAATCAGGGCTATCTTTGGTTTTTCTTCCAGCACGGAACGCAGGTATTCCGATGCCTCCTTGATATTTTTCTGCATGGGATATCCTTCCATTGGGTGTTGATAATCTCGTGCATTGATTTCCTTCCCCTTAAGCCAGTTGAATGAAAATGTCAACATCCAGGAAATGAGGAACCTCCTCCAAACTGAAAAATCCTTGACACCATTTGCGTGAACCAATAGTGTTCAGGGCGGAATTTTGAGCTCCATTATATCAAACTCCTCTGGAGGAGCGACCTCCCGGTTGCGCATGGAAAGACTGTTGCGGGAACTGGTCGCAACCGTGAGATTGCTCCTGCCGCATGGTCTAACGAGAGAGCAAGAGACATGAAAAATACCGATTATGAAGGTCAACAGGCCCTGATTGAGAGGGTGTTGGACCGGGGAATTTGCGTGAAGTGCGGTGCCTGTGTCGGACTCTGTCCCCATTTCAGTTACTGGGACGGTGAGGTGGTTGTCCTGGATCGATGCCCCGCCGATACCTGGAGATGCCTCCAGTACTGCCCCCGCGCCGGGTATGACGGGACAGCCCTTGAGGACAATGCGTCTCAAGGGAATGGGACGATAGGCCCTTTCAGGGCAATATGGGCCGCACGCTCTGCAGACAACGATGTATGCGAACAGGGGCAATATGGGGGGGTGGTCTCGTCTTTGCTGATTTCCGCCGCGAAAAAGGACGTGATTGGCTCTGCAGTGGTTACTGATTCGGGCAGTGACGGCCTATCACCTGCAGGGAGACTGGTCAGGACGCCTTCCGAGATTCTTGCGTGCAGTGGATCCCGTTATGCTTCTGCGGGGACCCTTGCAACGCTGAACCGGGCTATCAACGAGGGAGAAGAGCGGATTGGCGTAGTGGGATTACCATGTCAGATGGAGGCGCTTGGACGGATGGCCAGATCTGAGCCGGATGGCCCGGAGAGAATGGAGCGGGTAAGACTCAAGATCGGGCTTTTCTGCACCTGGGCTCTCGACTACCGCAGTCTCAGGGCTTTCTTGGCGGCAAGGCAGCTACAAGGACCGGTCAAAAAATAAGACATTCCACCCCCGCCTGCGGAGACGTTCATGGCCCTTACGGAGGGCGGATGGACACAAATACCGCTGGGTGAGGTCCGGGACCTGGTGCAGAAGGGATGCAGTCTCTGCACTGATATGACTGCCGAATGGGCCGATATTTCGGTGGGTACTGTGGAAGGACGGAATGAGTGGAACACGGTCATTGTGCGGACGGAAACCGGCGCCAACCTGTTCAAGGAGGCGGTAGACGAGGGGGCCATTGAAGTTGAAGCATTGCC
>JAFDGR010000157.1 GCA_019309145.1 Deltaproteobacteria bacterium
TCTGCTGCTGAGCATCGGAGTGATCTTTGCCGGTGTCAGCCTTCCCGCGCCCGCACAGGCCTCGAGCCTCAAAGTAAATCCTCCACATCTAGAGATTGGCACTTTTTTTTCTGGACATCAGATATCCCTGACGGGTTCGATCCCCACAAACCGGAATGTGGTCATTGAAATCAAAGGGCCGGAGGAAAAAAGCGTATTCAATATGAAAGGCCGGGTGGGACCATTCTGGATGAATCGGGGGAAGCTTGAATTGGAAAAAGCCCCTTTTTTATATCTGTTACTTCTGCCCGAGGGGAAGGAATGGTCTGCCCCGTTCTCATCATTCGGCGTCGGAATAGAGCAATTAAAGCAGACTATTATAATCAGACCTCATGACATAAGTCTTGATGTTGTTTTTCCAAGATTCGTCAAACTCAAGCGGTCCGAGCATCTTTATGGAGAACTGAAGGGCGCCATACGGTATTCGCCGTCAACAGAACGCACGAAACTTTTCGAAGGAAAATTCTCTTTTCCTTCTTCCACCCTTCCCGGAGAATATCAGATTGTGACCAAGGTTTTAAATGATGGTAAGATAGAAGAGACTTCCGTCCATGGATTTACGGTGAAGGAAGTGGGTTTCATTAAAACCGTCCACGAACTCGCTTATCATAGAGGTCTTCTCTACGGTATATCGTGCGTCCTCATTGCGCTCTTTGTCGGAGCTGTTATCGGGCTTTTTTTTAAGGGTGGAGGGGCCCATTAATGTCAACCCTTGGGAACACACTTGCGACGTTGAAAAAGTTCTTATTCGGGGAAAAGGAGAATCAAATTCCTTTTTCGGATCTGTTTGTCTGGTTTCAGGACATACTGAAAAAAAACAACGCCGCCATGGAGCTTATCGCCGACATGGGCGGAAAAATGGGGGGAGAGTTTATTTTTGATAAGAAATATCTGTCTGACAACGTCAAGAAATTAGAAGAACTTGTTCGGAGCAGTGCCTATGACCTGAATTACATTACGAATAACCGATATCTCGAACTCTATGAAATTATTGAAGACCTGGCAAAAAAATTGGAATTTGAACTGTCAGGGACAATGGTCATTCCCGGGGCCAAGAGAATATATCATTTGAACGAAATAGAAGACGGAATGGAAGATCTGGTCGGATACAAGGCCTACAACCTATCCAGAGTCTTGAATCTCTCGGAGGTCAACGTTCCCAGCGGCTTTGCGGTCACAATCGGTGGCTTCAGGGACTATATGGCCTATAACAACCTCTTCGAGAGGATAAAAGGCGCCATTGAAGAGTGCAGGAATGGACAGAGATCTGTCGAGTCGGTCTCAAACGCCATCTGTCTCATGATACTCGGTGGAGAAATCCCTCCTGAACTCAGGCGTGAGATTCTTGCCGCCGCAGAACAGATCTCTAATGGAAAGCCGGGAAGCTGTCTTTTTGCAACTCGCAGCAGCGGCATAGGAGAAGATGGAGACCTGAGCTTTGCCGGACTTCATGATTCGTTTCTGAATGTCCAATTCAACGAGCTGTTATCCAATTACAAAAAAGTACTGGCAAGTCTCTATAACCAGGCCTCCATAGAGTACCGGCTAAGGATGAATATTATATCCCTGGAGATGGCCATGCCCGTACTCTATCAAAAAATGATAAAAAGCCGTAAATCCGGGGTCTTGTTTACGCTCGACCCCAACAGGCCCGAGAAAGCTGAGAGCCTCCTGAGTGGGAGTTGGGGGCTTGGAAAAGCCGTCGTAGAGGGAGAAGAGGGCGTAGATACATTCCGCATCTCTCGCAGCCCGCCTTACCCCATCCTGGAACAACAAGGCAGCTCAAGACTCCTCATGGGGACTCTCCCTGAAAAAGGCCCTTCAAAAAAAGGCACTGTTGGGCCCAATGGTGACCCATCCCTCACCTCGCAGGAGATTTCCACGATCATGGAGGTAGGCCTTATCCTGGAAAGATATTTCAAAAGACCCCTTGATGTGGAATGGAGCATGGATGAAGCAGGGCAGCTTTGGATACTCCAGGCCAGACAGATCAACCTGCCTCGTCCAAAACGAATGCAGCCCAGCGAACTGAAGGGGGCAACCGAAGGACATCGCGTCCTTCTAAAGGACCGGGGAATGATCGCTTATCGTGGCATTGGCGCCGGGCCGGTATGGGTCGTTGAGAATGGCCAAGATCTTGACCATTTTCCCAGGGGTGGTGTCCTCGTTTCCCACCTTGCCCCTCCATGGTTGGCCAAGGCCATACCGCGGGCCAGCGCGATTATTACGGACGTAGGCTCCGTAACAGGCCACATGGCCACGGTCGCCCGGGAATTCAGGGTCCCCACCATTGTGGGCGCTGAAGTCGCCACACAGGTGTTGGCTGTAAATCAAGAGATCACGGTAGATACCGAAAGAAACATCGTCTATGAAGGCCTCATTGAGGGACTCATTCGCCATCAACTGCTTGACGTCCCCAGCTTTGAAATGACACGCGAGTTTCAATTGTTACGCAGATTACTCAAAAAAATTGCCCCACTTTCTTTGACGGACCCGGATGATCCAGGCTTTACCCCCAAGGGATGTCAGACTTTTCATGATGTCATGCGATTTGTTCATGAGAAGGCCTTCCGGGCCCTGGCACAGGCTGGCAAAGATTCTCGATCTTTTCTCCTCCGGGGTGGCAAGAGGCTGAGATCAGACTTACCCCTGGACCTCATATTGATTGATATTGGGGGGGGGCTGGCAGAAGGAGTCAGCAAAGACATCTATGTTGACCCTGATCAGATCACTTCCTTACCCATGAAGGCGCTCTGGCAGGGATTGAGTTCACCGAATGTCTGGGATACGGAACCGATTCCGGTGGATTTCAAAGGTCTCATGTCCAGCCTCACAAGAACACAAACCGCGGAAGTCATGGGAAATGCCTTACCCAGTGTCAACCTTGCAGTCTTGGGCTCCAACTATGTGAACCTGAGCCTGCCTTTGGGCTATCATTTCACGGCGGTGGACGCCTCCATCGGGTCTTCCCCGGAAAACAATAACATTTCTTTCCGGTTTGTCGGCGGTGTGACGGATATCAACCGTCGGTCGAGAAGGGCCAGTCTGCTGGCAAATATCTTAGAAAAAGCCGGCTTCAAGGTGAAAATGAACGGCGATCTTGTCATTGCACGGGCTATTAATTTGACAGGGAAACAAATGATGGATCAGCTCCTTCTCATCGGAAAGCTCATCGGGTTTGCAAGACAACTGGACGTCCTCATGAAGAATGATGAGGATGTGGACTACTACTTTCAAAAGTTTCAGCAACAATCAGAGGGACCTGCCAAAAGATAGTAAAGGAGGAAAAAATGGAAAAGACAACAGTCTGTATTTTGGATGATGAGGCCATTGTCGGCGATCGGCTGAAACCTGAACTGGAAGACGACGGGTATGACGTCGAGGTCTTTACGGATAGTGCAAGCGCTTTGGCTAGAGTGAACGAAACCTGTTTTGATGTCTTTATTACGGACTTAAAGATGGAGGGTGTCGACGGCATGGGTTTCCTCGAAAGGGTGAAAGAAAAATGCCCTGAAAGCGAAGTGATTGTCATAACAGGTTATGCTACCATGGAAACCGCCCGGGAGTCATTGATTAAGGGGGCCTACGATTTCATTGCAAAGCCGTTCAGGATTGGAGAAATCCGGGCAGCCGTCAAGAAAGCCAAGAAGAAGGTGCGACATCGCCGCTCGGCATAGGATCTTTCTCCCTTGATAGATTTTTATCCCTCCGGTAAAAATTTTAGACGCAAGCGCATTGTATTTCCAGTTTCCAATGAGGCGGAAGCAATATGATCAAGACACTCATTTACATAAATGCCGATCTCGCATCGAGTATCGCTCTCAGGTACACCTGTCAACTGGCGAACTTGACAGGTATGCTCTTGCAAACCATGCATGTGGTGGAACCTGATCTGGAAGGGCACAGTCCCGGCACAGGATGGGTACGCCGAACATGGGAAAAGGGGTTGTTGGAAACGGCCCAGGCAGAAATCTCCCGCCTCATCAATGCCGAAGGGGCCGCATGTCCCCCTCTGGCGCCTCCCAAAATGTCGATAGGTGTTCGTGAGGATGAGCTTCTCCGCGAACTGGAAGAGGGATCTTATGACCTCTTTGTTGAAGGGCTCCTGCATTCCTATGACCCGTCCTATTTCTACAGGAAACTTCGATCCAGACTTTTCCGGGAAATCCCCAGTTCCATCCTTCTGGTCAAGAATCTTGTAAATTTGAGAAGCGCAGTGCTTTTATTGGAAGATGATTTGACACTGCGGCCTATTTCATCGTTTCTGAAGATTATTGACGGAGCGGAAATGGACATTGACCTCCTCCATTGCAGATTCCAACGTAGAGGAAGACTGAGATTTGAGGGCAATGGTGAAAGCAAAGCCCCCTCACGTCCTGGGGAGCTCGACGATATACTCAGTTCAGCCGAAGAGATGCTTGCCGGAGAAGGAAAGGCGGTAAGAGAAAGGCTCGTAGCCCAAGATACGCCGGCAAAGATCAGTGAATACTTGGAAGATTATTCCCTCGTGGTATCTTTCCTCCCGCGCCAGAAAGCCTTCAAGGGACCCTTGACGGATCTGTTGGCCCGTATACCGTCGGCCATTCTCCTTTGCAGACAATAGTAATAACCCTTAGAAACTCGCATGACAAAATGAGTGAATCGTCTTTGCTGATCCTTTCCTAGTAATACCCCTTGGATTCTGCTTTGTTGGATACACTGAACAATCCACCTGCCGGTTTCGTGGTAGGCAGAAGACTGGTTCCTTTCTTTCCGTTTGACTCCCAGTCAGTTCATATCTATACTAAACTAATATAAATAGCGATCATTCATCAAGACCAAAGGGCATTTGAATCATGAAAGAGAAAATATCCTCCCTTGAGATCACCGTTGACAAAAGCCACATCATCAACATTGGAGAACGGCTTTACGAGCAAAGCATCGAATTGATCAGGGAGCTGGTCAACAATGCCTACGATGCGGACGCGACGCGTGTGGACGTCACTACTTCGGAGAATGAAATTGTTGTCGCAGATAATGGCGAAGGCATGGACCTCGACGGACTCAGGCAGTACTTCAGCGTCGGCTCAAACGAGAAACTCGTGAACCCCAAATCCCCCCGTTTTGGGAGAGACAGGATTGGTCAATTCGGCATCGGCAAATTTGCCAGTCTGGCCGCGGCATCTCGTTTCGAACTTTTCACACAAAAAGGAAACTTTGCAGCCAGCGTCATCTTTGACAAGGCACAATGGATAGAAGGTGGCGAATCGTGGAAAATCCCTCTCAGGTTTATGGAACCGGATCGCAAGAGAGGTACTGGAACCACCGTCCGCCTTGTTGACTTGAAAAGATCCTTCAGGCCGGAGGACCTGGAACAAAAAATTGCCGAGGGTGTGCCTATTCGGGCCAGGGACTTTTCGGTCTATGTTAATGGATACCGGGTGACCGCAAGAACCGTGACAGGGAACCGCATCCCGGTTCTGCATGGAACCAAATATGGAATTATCCATGGAGAGGTCGTCATCATTCCCGCCTATCGCGCGTCCAAAAATGACATGGGCATAGAGATCAAGGTGAAAGGGGTAACGGTGCGGCGGGAGCTTTTTGAGATGGCTTCCTGGGGTAAGGCCGCCACACGGATTCGTGGAGAAATCAACGCCGACTTTCTTCCCCTGACCAGCGATCGCTCGGGCTTCATTGAAGATTCATCAGAGTACAAGGCATTTCTCAATGCCATGGAGAGGACTCTCGCGGAGGTGCGCAGGGCTTACAACCAACTGGCCTCGGCACGGGAAAATCGAAGGGTAAGCCGTGCGGTGAAAGAGGCTTTACAGCGCATACACCGGGCCCTGATGATGAATCCTGAATTTTCTCCGTTCGGGGTCGTTCCGTTGGCAGAAAAGAGCGTGAAAGGAGTGGGGGAAACCGGTGTTGAAGCAAAAGAGACGAAGGAGGCATCAGATGAAATCAACGTAGAAGACATAGAGGGAGACGTACCACAGGGATCAGATGAAGAAGATGTCCGGCAAGAATCGCAAGAAGAAAAACCTGCCAAGGGGAAAAAACCCGCTCTTCGAATCGCCACACCCAATGCGGTAGTGAGGAGGCTCAAGTTCGGCGCGGCCGGTGTTACCTGCTGTCTGGACCATCTGGGTGAAAACGGCCCGGAATGCATGACCGAAGGAACCATCATCTATATTAATCGTGATCACCCGCTCTATAAACGCGAAGCCAGGAAAAAAGAGGCTCACATCCTTAATATTGCCCGGCTGATCACCCAGGAGATATCTCTCATGAAGAACCCGGAGAACCCCCGGGAGGCCTTCAATCGCCAGTCCATACTCCTTCGGGACGCATTTGAGGAAAAAGCCTGATTTCACCCTCTCTCGCATCTCACAGAACATCTCCCAAAAAAAGAGCAGGCGCCTTTCGTGTGGGTCTCGCATGATACTTTGGAGTAAAGGTCAGGTTATTTGTGATATTATGGCATCAGGTAATGCAGGAGGGCAATCCAATGAACATTATTTTTCACGAGGCCTATTATGAGGTCTATGCGGGCGATCCTGCCGCCGCCGCGGGCCGCATGGAGCCCATTATCCGGGAGTTGAAGAAATACCCCCATTACACATTCGTCACTCCTGAGCCGGCCGTCCATGAAGACCTTCGGCGGGCCCATTCGAACGCGCATATTGAAACCATTCGGCGATCCTCTCGTATTTATGATATGGCCATCCTGGCGGCCGGAGGTGCCATAAAGGCGGCCGAGCTCGCTTTTGCGGGTGAGCCTTCTTTCGGGTGCATTCGACCTCCGGGACATCATGCCTCCGCAACCAGCTGCTGGGGCTTCTGTTTTTTCAACAACATGGCCGTTTCTCTCTTGAAACTCATGGCAAATGGGAAAATCCAGACCGCCTTTATCCTGGATTTTGACCTTCACCGCGGGGACGGCAACATCAACATCCTCGGGGACCATGAAGGGATCATGATCCTGAATCCGTCCAGCGGAAACCAGAAAGATTACCTCCTCGAGATTGCATCGGTCCTGGAAGGGGCCGGAGATTTTGATATCATTGCGGCTTCCGCAGGATTTGATGAATATGTAGACGACTGGGGCGGAAAACTCACGACTGCAGCCTACCGTGAGATAGGCTCGATGATGAAGATGTTTTCAGAAAAGCACTGTCAGGGAAGGAGGTATGCGCTCCTCGAAGGGGGCTATAACTACAACGACCTGGGCATAAACATCCATGCATTCTGTGAAGGCTTCCGTTGAAAAATCCGGGGTGAATCTCCTCCCGCAGAGGTGGAGAGGTTCATCAAAAATGCTAAAAATAGATTTTGAACTCCGCGAAAAAGTAGTGGGGAAAGGACCCGAACTCGCTTTCAAACACGATACCCTTTCCCGGATCCACGGTGGGGCGATCTCCCCGGTTGATGCTCGCCCCCAGAAGGAGTTCGGAGTTGTCACCCGTAGACCATCTCAGGGTGGGTTGGATCTGTGTGGATCCGTCGGTCTGGGACTGCAGCACTGCCAGTTGCCCAAGGATCAGGGGGGTAAACTCATAGGAGACCGTAATCCCGGTGAGAATCCGCCCGGCATGCAGGATGCCCCCCCGCTCAACCCGTTCCAGGCCAAGGGTGATGTCATGCGACTCCCCGCCCCCGTTGAACAGGCACTCCACCTGAATATCCAACGAACTGGGCCAGTGACGGCCCAGGCCGATCACCGCGGTCACATGGTCTTCCAGGAGCGGAACCCGATTAGGTGGGGGCAACAGGGGTCCGTCATCGGCCCAGAACCGGGCAGCTTCGAACCGGACCTGGAAGGACTTGCTCTCGCCCACCAGCCCGCCTCCGAAATGCCATCCACCGTAGACCTTGCCCCCCTGGATGGCCAGGTCCCAGCCCGCCACGTGCGTAAACCCTCTCAACAGAAGGGAAGAGCCAAACCATGAGCAATTCACGGTTTGATCTTCCATGTACTGATTGTTGCTGTCCAGTTCCCGGCCGAGGACAGAGATCACGTTGAGTCCTGAGAAAAGCCCGAGGGGTATATCCAGGCGAAGCGCGTCTACCCCGGCCTTGTAGTCCCGGTCAAACTGCGCCGGGTCAAAAGGGAGATACAGGTCCAGCGGGTTCCAGAAATAGGCCTTGCCGAAGGTGATGGCCTGGCGGCCGATAGTGAGATCCGCCCGGGGAAAGCTGACCTTCACATTAAACCGATCCAGCCAGACACTTCCGGACCTCTTCTCATCATCAATGAAATCCCAGGAGGTATCAACGGCTCGATACCTGGTCTTTCCACCGCTGGCCCTGAATCCTGAACCACCTCCCGGCCCGCGGGCACTGGTGTAGGTGAAGGCGGTGACCAGATGCGCCTCATATGACACTCTCTGGAAGGGGTGCCCGGCTGCGGTGAGCCTCAGAATTGATTGAAGATATCCGTTGGAGTCTTTTTCAAACAGGGCCTGGTTCTCGTAGTTGTGTGTCAAGGCCCCGATTGTCCGAAAGCTGCCGTCCACGCCCAGCCCGCCTTCCGTGTCTCCCACCAAGGCCAAGGCGCTGTTCATTCCTCCCACAACAAAGAAGCACACAAAACAAACAA
>JAFDGR010000158.1 GCA_019309145.1 Deltaproteobacteria bacterium
TTCACAAAGGCCTGATTGTGAGAGACGAACAGCAAGGTCCCTTCGTATTTTTCCAGGGCGTCTGTGAGTATCTCCGATGAATCGATGTCCAAATGATTGGTGGGTTCATCCATGATCATGAAATTCCCCGGTTTGACCAGGAGTTTCGCCAGGGCAACCCTGGCCTTCTCTCCTCCCGAAAGCACGGCTATTCGCTTGTCCACCTCCTCGCCTGAAAACAGAAAACTGCCGCAGATGGTCCGCACGAAGCCGATGGTTTCATGAGGGACAACCTGGTACACTTCCTCCATGACCGTTCTCTGGGGAGCCAGCATGTCTGAATGGTGCTGGGCAAAATAGCTCAGGGAAACTTCATGCCCCAGGACAATATTCCCCTTATCAGGGGCCAATTCCCCGGCGAGCATTCTGAGGAGGGTGGTTTTCCCGCACCCGTTCGGCCCTATGACCGCCACCCGGTCTCCCCTGGAAATACTCAGGTTGACCCCTTTGTAGAGGGGCCTTGTATCAAACCCCTTCGTGAGCCCCTGTATGGAAACCACGTCTTTTCCGCTCCGCTTGACCGGAGGAAATATAAAATGCATGGTCTTTTCTTTTTTACGGGTTTGGATGAGGGCCTCTTTTTGAACGAGCTTTATCTTGCTTTGCGCCTGCCGGGCCTTTGACGCCTTGGCTCGAAACCTTTCGATAAATTTCTTTGCTTCTTTTATCTTCTGTTCCTGGTTTCTCGCCTTTGCCTCCAGAGCCCGCCTTTCCTGGCCCCTCGTCCTCAGGTAAAAATCATAATTCCCGCTGTAGGTCCGCATCCCGTCGGTCCCGAAACTGATAATGCGCCCTACCAGGCGGTTCAGGAAATCCCGGTCATGGGACACCAGGACAATGGCCCCGGAAAATGCATGCAGGAATTTTTCCAGCCAGCGCACAGAGGGGATGTCCAGGTGGTTGGTGGGCTCGTCCAGGAGCAGGAGATCCGGTCGCCGGTAGAGAAGGGCGGCCAGGGCGGCACGCATCTTCCATCCCCCGCTCAGGGTGGAAACACTAGCTTCAAACTGTGATTGGACAAACCCGAGGCCCAGGAGGATCTTCTCTGCATCATATGCAGGGAACCGCGCGGCTATTTGATCCAGGTGCTGATGGATTTCGGTGAGCTTCTCCGCGAGGGCCGCCTGTCTTGCAGGATCCGAAGAATCATTGAGGTCCTTTTCCACCCGCTGCAGTTCCCGGGTAAGCGTCACCCGGCCCGGTATGGAATCCAGGACATACCTGAGAAGCGACCCGGAAAGTTCCTCCTTCAGGTCCTGGGGCAGATACCCCATGCTTATCCCATTCTGCACCCTGATCTCGCCGTCGTCCGGTGATATTTCTCCCCTGAGCAACCGGAGCAGCGTTGTCTTGCCGGATCCGTTCCTCCCGATCAGGCCGATCCGGTCACCGGGATTTACCTGGAATCCGATGGAATCAAAAAGGGTTCTGCCTGAAAGGAATAAGGAAAGGTTGTAGACAGTGACGAGACTCATTTCCGTAAGATCATTTTCCGGTGTTCTACCAGCATGCAGCGGTTCATGACGACCTGGATACCGTGCTCCCTGGCCTTTCTGGCGCTGGCATTGTCCACTATGCCCAGTTGCATCCAGACCGCTTTTGCGCCTATCTCAATGGCCTGATCCACCACCGGCGGGACCCGCTTCGGGTGCAGGAAGATATCCACCACCTCCACGCCATGAGGGATGTCTTTCAGGGACTTGTAACAGGTCTTCCCCAGGATTTCTCGCTGGCCGGGATTCACCGGAATCACTTCATATCCATTTTCCAGCAGATAACGGGCTACCTTGTGACTGTCACGCCATGCCTTTGGGGAACATCCCACCACCGCAATTGTCCTGTGCGTCTCAAGGATTTTTACCACTTCTTCAGAAGGAGGGTTGCTTTCGGGTATTTCGCATCTCATATTTTCCATCTTGATTACCCGTTACTTGACGATTTCCCTGATCTTGTCGGCCTTTTTCTTCACGTCCATCACCTTCTTGACCCCGGGCACCTGTTCAAGGACCTTGTTTGCCACTTTGGCCTCAATGCTCGCTGTCTCCTGTTTCTTCTCAGAGGTCTTTTCTTCATCCTGCAATTCCGACGCGGAATCCCCCTGGATGTCCTTCTTGATATTCTTGAACTCCCGAACAGCGCCCCCGATACCCTTTCCGATCTCGGGAAGCCGCTTGGCACCGAAGATAAGCAGGATAATGACAAGGATAATGATCAGTTCTGTTGGACCGAGCCCAAACATGTATTTTCTCCTTTGCAATAGAAACACCGTCGAATAGTGACGGCGGCCGACCTTTTCTCCAGGTGAACTCCGTCAAAGAGATCAACACCTTGGTGCTATCGTCGTGCTGCAATAGCAATCATATGACAGCGTACATGCGTTTGTAAAGCATCGAATAATCCTATCTCCAATGTTGGCAATCCCGCAGACCGATAGTAGACCAAAGCCTACCCCAAAATCCTCTTTACAACCGTTTTGAGCGGTCCTTCGTATTGTTTGACGATCATCACCGGGGTCTGGGAGTAGCGAGCGACTTTTTCCGGGATCTCCCCGAACAGCACGCTGGAAAAGATGCCCTCCTTCGAAGCCCCCAGGACCACCAGGTCATACTCCTTGGCAGCCTTTACCAGTGTCTCCGCCACCCTCTTTCCCTCGAGCAGTCGTATCTCGACCTTTCCTTCCAGTCCTGTGGTGTGAATCGTTTTCCTGATCCAATGGCGTGCGGATTCGTGCTGATGTTCGCTCGCGTCAGGAGATACCACGTAACAGCAGTTCACCTTCCATCCATACGCTTCCTGATAGAGGCTTACAAATTCGGCAGCCAGGGCCGCATGCGGCCCCCCGGCGGTCGGGATCAGTACCCGCTGAAATGACCGGGCCGCGTTCAGCTTGACCGTAATCAAATCACAGGGAACCAGCCGAACGGTCTTGTCCGTAACTTCCCCAAAAATGCGGTCGCGGGTGGTGGTGTATCCCTTCCAGCCCATCAGGACCAGGGAAACTTTTTCCGCCACTGCGGTCTGGATGATGCCGTCGTAGATCCGGTGCGCGATGCGGATTGCCGAGCGGGTTTCCACCCCCTGTTCCTTGCCGAAACGGACCGCCTTCCGCAGGAGAGGCGTCTTGTGATGGACCCAGCGCATGCCCTCGTGAGGGGGAAGGTTGATGGGGATGTCAACCACGCCGAGGACGATAATCTCGCCTTTGTGGGCCCTCGCAAGGGGGATGGCCAGCTTCATCAACGGGATAACATTATCCGGATTGGAGAGCGGGATCAGAATCCGGTATCGGTATGAACTTTCATTTTTCGTCTGGCGAACCGCGAGCACCTGGGGCATTTCCGCGGCCGTGATCTTCTCAAAATACATGAAATAAACAAAGAGCCCAACAATGATCCATGCCGCAGCGATATACCAGGACCGTGGGTCAAAGTTGAACTGGCCGACTGCCAGGAACAGATTGAGAATAATCGCCGCAATGGGGGTAAACGGGTAAAGCGGCACCCGGAAGCCGCCTTTTAATTCGGGAAACTTCCGGCGCAGGGCGATGAGGGACAGATTCACCAGCGTAAAGGTCAGCAAGAACATGACACTGGCGGCAGATCCAATGACATGAATGGGAAAAAGCACGGCCATGACGAGCACGATGATCCCCGTCACGGCAATGGCAATATGGGGCGTCCGTTGGTGGGGATGGATCGTGCTGAGGGAGCGGGGAAGCATCTTGTCACGACTCATGGAAAATGCCACGCGTGAGGAGGCCAGGATCGTGGCGTTTAAAGCCGATACGGTGGAAAGCAACCCCCCGAAAATGATGAGCGCGATGCCGAAAAACGGCATAAAATTTTCCGCTGCCTTGGCAATGGCCGTTTCCTGGTAACGCCCCAGGAACTCCCAGGACGTCCCCGAATCCGGCCGGATGGCCCCGATACACACGAGCAGGACGAGAAGATAAATCGAAATGGTCACCACCAGGGAAATCAGCGTGGCCCGGGGGATGGTTTTTTCCGGTTTCTTGATTTCTTCTGCCACCGTGGCGATCAGGTCGTAGCCCTCAAAAGCAATGAAGGTCAACCCCATGGCCATAACAACTCCCCCGAAGCCTTTTGGGAAAAAAGGCCTGAAGTTTGCCGCCGCCGCGCTCGGAATCTGAAATATCTGTTTTATTCCATACAGAATGAAAATTGCCAGGATGACAATCTTGGCCATGGTGATCACATTTTCCACATTCCCCGTCAGCGCCGTACCCCGCATATTGATCACGATGAATACGATACCGACCAGTACGGTCATCATGAGCGCCGGAGCATGGTATCCCATGGCCTGAAACACGAATTGCGAAGCGCCCGGGAAGTAGTGCTGTACAAATTCCCAGAAATAGCTGCCAAACCCACGGGCATAGAGGGCACAGGCGATGATATAGCAAAACCACAGCATCCATCCGGAGACAAATCCTGCCGGGCCAGGAAAGGCCTTCCTGATGTACGAGTATCCTCCTCCTGACTTCGGGTACACCGAAGCGAGTTCAGCATAACAGAGCGCGGTAAGAAGAGTCACCAGGCCGTTGAGCGCAAAGGCCAAGAGCGCGGCAGGGCCGGCTTCGCCGGCAGCGATCCCGGTCAGCACAAAGATCCCCGCCCCGATCATGGCGCCGATCCCGATCATAGTGGCGTCAAAAAGGCCTAAGTCACGGGCAAATGATACCCTGGTGGTGTTCCTGTTCTTTCCTGATTCTCCCATTGCGTTCGGGCTCCCTTATGCACTCACCGCCAAAGGAAACCTCCCCCGGGCAAGCCGAAAGAAACAAAGATCAAAGCTCGAATATCAAAAAAAATCCCGATGCATCAATGACAAAATGGAGTGTTGCCAGCAATGAAGGAAGCGCAGCTTGGCATAATCCATAGCACATTACGCCACATCATGCCAGTTTCGTTCCAGAAGATGGAGAGGAGGGAAAGGGTACGCTGATACGAAGGTGCTGCACCTGAGCAAGGCCCTGAGGTTTTCCAGCTGAGTTCGGATCTGGAAGAATGGCGAGTTTTCCATGAAGAGCAGGCGAACGGGATGTTCCTGAAGTGCAACGCCGCAGATGGACTTCTAACGAAGCCGGCAGTCTTACTCGACGAACTGGACGGCCTCTTCATCCTCTCCACGGGATTCGACCCTCCCGATGTGATAGGCGGTTTCACCCATGGCCTTGAGACGCAGGAGGACCTCACTGGTCTCTTCTTCACTGACAACGATGACGAGCCCCAGGCCGTTATTGAAGGTGCGGAGCATTTCCTCGTCCGAGATCTGTGCCGCCTTCTGGAGAAAACCAAACACGTTCGGGACATGCCAGGTGGAACGGTCGATAATCACTTTGCAGGGCCGGGGCAGGATACGGGGCAGGTTCTCCGTCAGTCCGCCGCCGGTGATGTGGGAAATGCCATAGATTCGAAAATCCCGCCTCAGATTGTTAATGGCCCTGGCATAGATGCGCGTTGGTTCCAGGAGTTCCTCTCCAAGGGTACGGCCAAAATCAGGCACATATTCCTTTACGGACATATTCAGGCCTTCGAAAAAGATCTTGCGGACCAGGGAATAGCCGTTGCTGTGGAGACCGCTCGATGCGATACCAATGAGCTGATGTCCCACGGCAATCTCGGACCCATCAAGCAGTTCTTCATTTTCCGCCAGCCCCACCACGAAACCGGCCACGTCATATTCGCCTTCCGCGTAAAACCCGGGCATCTCGGCCGTTTCCCCGCCGATAAGGGAACAGCCCGCTTCAAGACAACCGGCCGCAATTCCTTTTACAATTTCCTGCGCCACGCGCATATCCAGCTTTGCCATCGAGATATAATCAAGGAAAAACAAGGGGGTAGCGCCCTGCACCATGATATCGTTCACACACATGGCAACCAGATCAATGCCGATGGTATCATGCTTGTCCAAGAGAAAAGCGATTTTCAGTTTGGTCCCTACCCCGTCCGTGGAGGCCACAAGCACGGGATTCTTGGCATGCTGGACATTCAGGGAATGGATACCCGCAAAGCCCCCGATATCTGTTATTACCCCGGATTTGAATGTCTTGCTGACGATGGGTTTGATCAGTTCAACAAATCGGTTCCCCGCATCAATATCTACCCCTGCCTCAGCGTACTGGTCGCGTCCTGATTTCTTTTCCATGAGTTGGTCCCTAAAATGATGAAGAGTTACAAACCACCGGCGAAGCTGCTTATTTTATGAAACGTATTCTATTCTTTGTCCTCTCCTCTTGTCAAATCCTTTCATTTTCCCCTTGTCAGGCAAGATTGGTTTTGCTAATGGCATTTACTATGGTCACGTGCCCCTGGGAATACCTTGAAAAAATCCCTCAATTAGGTCAACCGCTGACCTGCCTCAAAGGAGTTGGCCCCAAGCGTGCCCAACTTTTCGCAAAAAGAGGTCTTGCCAACATCCTCTCCCTCTTCTATTTCACCCCCATAAGATACGAAGACCGAACCCGCTTCCTGGCCATCGGCAATACGGAAAATGGAGATCAGGGATGGGTGTGCGGCACTGTTGTGTCCGCCCGGGAGAACTTTTTTCCCAAGAGCCGAAAGCGTCTTTTCAAGGTAGTGATTGAGGACGCCTCCGGGCGGCTCAACCTCATCTGGTTTCACTACCGAAAAGCACATCTCGCGGATCTTACCGGAAAAGGGACCCCACTCCTTGTCTATGGCCAGATCCAGGAAAACGGGCCTCAGAAACAGATGATCCACCCGGAAATCATGCCTCATATTTCCGGCCACGAGAAGGACCACCTTGGCATCAATCCTGTCTACCCGACCATTGAAGGGATTCCCCGGCGCACGCTCAATACTCTGGTTTGCCTGGCCTTCAGGCAATACGGGAATTGCATTACGGACCCCCTTCCCTCGCCCATTCGGCGATCCCGGGCACTGCCGGATCTCCAAGACGCACTCAGGGAGATTCACCTGCCTCCCATTGAAAGTCCTGTGCAGCGGCTGAACGCCATGCAAACGCCGGGACACCGAAGACTCCAATTCGATGTTGCCTTCAAGACCATGCTCAACCTCACGTTCAGGAAAACAGCCCGGAAACAGAGGCAAACGCCCCCCCTGACAGTGCCTCCGGATCTAGAGGCACGACTTGAGAAACTCCTTCCTTTTTCCTTGACGCCGGGGCAGTACGCCGCGGTGCGGGACATCTTGCGCGACTTCAGGGCAGGACACCCCATGAGCCGGTTGATCCAGGGCGACGTGGGGTGCGGGAAAACCATTGTTGCGGCCATCGCCGCCTCTGTCGCTGTCCACAATAAAAAACAAGTTGCCTTCATGGCACCAACGCAGGTCCTCGCCGCGCAGCACTGGACCTTCTTTTGTGATTTTCACCCCGATGCCGGCTTCAAACCCGGCCTGCTCACCGGTGCCCTGCAGGCAACGGAACAAAAAAAAATGCACAGGGAAATTGAGACAGGCAGGGTCAATGTGATCATCGGCACCCAGGCGCTCATCCAGGAATCTCTGACTTTTTCCAACCTGGGCCTGGCCATTATTGATGAGCAACACCGTTTCGGTGTCAGGCAGCGGGCACTCCTGGACCGCAAGGGGCATCATCCCCACCTCCTGGTTATGTCGGCGACCCCTATCCCGAGGACGCTCGGGATGACCCTGTACGGTGA
The DNA here is from genome assembly GCA_019309145.1 of Deltaproteobacteria bacterium. Lineage (GTDB taxonomy): Bacteria > Desulfobacterota > DSM-4660 > Desulfatiglandales > Desulfatiglandaceae > B46-G9. The sequence goes on from JAFDGR010000158.1 coordinate 7,706, forward strand.
TATGGATATCTCCACCATCAGGGACCTCCCGGCAGGCCGCCTGCCGGTCGTCACACGCCTGGTGGAGAGAAACAGGAAAGCAACGGTGTTCCAGTTTCTCAAAAGGAGGCTCCAGGCCGGACAGCAGGCACTGGTCATCTGTCCGCTCATTGATGCAGCGGAAGACCAAGACATGAAAAATGCCCGCACAATGGCGGAAAAGCTCCAGGCCCTGTTGTCGCCGGTGTTTCGGGTTCAATTGATCCACGGGCGCCTGCCCGGTCCACTGAAAGAAGAAATCATGGAGGATTTTCGAAAGAGGGGCATCCATGTTCTGGTGAGCACGACGGTCATTGAAGTGGGGATCCATGTTCCCAACGCCACCGTCATGATCATTGAGCAGCCGGAACGGTTCGGCCTGGCACAGCTCCACCAGTTACGCGGGAGGATCGGGCGGGGACGGGTCCAGGGGGTGTGTCTTCTCATGGTCTCTCAAAACCTCACCCAAAAAGCAAGAACGCGGCTGGAGGTCCTGACCCGGTCAAATGACGGTTTTGAAATCGCCCGGAAAGATCTCGAGATGCGAGGACAGGGTGAACCCATGGGAATGAAGCAGGCAGGTACCGGTGAGCGGGATCTCATGGACGCATTCGGAGATCCAAATCTCCTCATGGCTGCCCGGGAAGAGGCCGAAAGGATCGTGCGGGACGACCCCCATCTGGTCAAGCCTTCCAACCGGGCCCTGCGGGACCTGCTGGAACCGGAATGGAAAACCCCCTTGGAAATATAGATAGAGGTTATTTAGGTTCAAAGTTACGGGGTTCACGGTTCAAGGTTAGAGAGCAATGAGGATTGAACGGAAGGAGCCAACCCTGAACCGTGAACCTTGCAACCCG
>JAFDGR010000159.1 GCA_019309145.1 Deltaproteobacteria bacterium
TCACTGAACGGATTCCCCTTGGTCAGCCCCCTTTCCTCCACCCTCTCCGCACACTGCAGCGCACCGCAACACTTGTTCGAAGGCTTCTCAGGTACTATTGGGCTGTCCGACTTCCCGCAACCGTTCATCGCCCTCGTACTCCTAAGATTAACGACGCGGACCTCCCACTGCCACATGCTAAGGCCAGTTCGCGGGATCTCCCGGTTCCCGCTCATGAAGCTTATGCACATGCCACAGGTCTCTGACTCCGGGGAGCCGAATAAGCACTCGCACAACGCGCTCATTCATGTTGCCTTCCCCATCGTCCTACAAGGTCGGCACTCCCGAACGGTGATTTCGGAGCTCAATACTGCGCGTATCGAAGGTCCCGATTCATCGGGGTGCACACCCCTGCTAACGCTTCCCCACGCCATCACTGGTCGTCGAGGCATAGCTCGGGGCCGGAGTGGATCGCTACTCCTTACTCCGTAGAGGACTCGGCTCTAAAGCCTCTCCTCCTACTTCATGCCGGTTTTAACCGGCGCTTTCAGGACGCCCCCTTACTCACAATTTCAAGGACATCAGGCTCATCATCCACGGCTAAAATGACCTTATCTTTCAAGGGACTATCTGAAATCATTGTCCTTTTTTCCTCCTTATTGCGTATTTGCCATTAATCCAAAAAGAACCTCTATTTGCCTGTCCCTAATCCCTACTGTGGGATCTCCAAAAACGCCGGCCCGCGTTATTTTGCACAGGCCAACATGCTTACCAAGGGTAATCCTTGTTCGAATATTTCAGACATGACTTCTGCTGCCATTCTTGCCCCAGCACTGGTCACGGACTGGCAACCATCCTGGAGTTCAGCCATTTTCTTATGGAGTTCTTCCCTCTCTTCTTGGCTTTGCAAGTCAAATGTTCTGCCAAACTTCATCTTTTGGATTTCGGAGCAGTTGACAGTCCCGAACTCCTCTTGAAATCTGCTATAAAGCAAATTTGCATAGTCCATGGCACGCTGATACTGAGCAAACATCTCCAAATCATCCCTTCCGGTCAGGAAGCCTATCATCATGAGGCCTCCTGTAAGCGCCCCACATACAAGACCCCTCCGGGCCACCCCGCCTGCAAGGCAAGTAGAAGCACGAAGAAGATCAGGGCCACCGATACCAAAGGCCTCAATTAGCCCTGCAAGTGTTGTTTGAGAACAGCCAAAGTACTCTATCTCGTATTGATACGCCAACTGAGCAGCTCTTTCAATAAGCTGTTCATATTTCTTGTCATTAGAATTCATCAAAGCACCCTCCCGTGGAAGATCTATAACAATAGCGAAATTGCTATCTATTTACCGAGGTATTTTGGCTTTCGTTTTTCTAAAAACGCAGCCATACCTTCCTTTTGGTCAAGCGTCCCGAAAAGCATAGAGAACGCGGTCTGTTCAATTTTTAGGCCCTCTTTAAGGCCGGTCCTGAGGCCGGTCCTGATAGATGTTTTGCAGGCCTTCAGGGCAACAGCCGGCATGGCATCCAATCGTTTGGCCAAGGCCTCGGCTTTGTCTTCCAATTGATCTAAAGGAACGACATCTTGCACCAAACCGATGGATAAGGCCTTTTCAGCTTTTACCGTGGCCCCTAACATAAGCATTTCTGTCGCAGGCCCAAGACCTATCAGTCGCGGTAGCCGCTGCGTGCCTCCGCCACCCGGAATAATCCCTAATGTTATTTCAGGGAGCCCCAAGACAGCATTATCAGCAGCCACCCGAAAATCACAGCAAAGCGCTATTTCAAGTCCGCCGCCAAGGGCGAAACCTGATATAGCAGCAATAGTGGGTTTGGCAATATCGGCTAACCGCTCCTGAACCTTCATGGTGAATTCCGTTGTCTTGAAGCTCGTATCAACATCAGCCTTGGCCCAAATCTCAATGTCCGCACCTGCGATAAAGGCTTTCTCATTGCCTGTTAGGATAATCGATCTGATTCCCTCATTATTCTCGCATTCGATGAGGGCTTGCTCCAGATCGGTAAGCAATTCCTTATTCATGGCGTTAAGTTTTTCTGGACGGTTAAATTGAATCCATGCTGTTCTGTCCCTAATAGAAAAAATAATGGTCTCATATGCCATATTGTACGACTCCCCAAGATTACTCTGTGGGACATTCAATCATCGTCATTTTCCTAAAAATTTGGCCTATTTTTTGTCCCGATAATCAAACCATCCCCTGCCGGTTTTTCGACCCGAATGCTTGGCATCCACTTTTTGCCTTAAGATCGGTCTTGGCATGAAGCGTGGACCGTAGACATCGTGCAAGATCTCCTGAATATCCAGGATCAGCTCGTTGGTGACAAGATCCATCAATTGAAAAGGGCCGACAGGATGCCCCAAGCCCAGCTTACAACCCTTGTCTATGTCCTCAGCCGTGGCCACCCCCTCCTCCACGCACCTTTCGGCTTCAATCATCATGGCGTGCAGCAATCGATTCACGGCAAATCCGGCCACGTCCTTGACACGAATGGGCGTCTTTCCAATGGCTTGACACGTTTTAATCCCTACCTCAACAGTTTCCTCAGCCGTTTCGAGCCCTGGGATCACCTCGACCAACCTCATAATTGATACCGGAGAGAAGAAATGGGTACCTAAGAATTTTTCCCTCCGTTCGTCACTGACAGCGGTTGCCAGGGCAGTAACCCTATGACTGGATGTATTGGTCGAGAAAATAGTCGTGGGTTTACAGACCCTGTCCAGCTCCGCAAAGGCCATTTTCTTTGTCTGGATATCTTCGGCAACGGCTTCGACAACAAAATCCGTATCTGAAAAAGCATCATAGTCATCTGTCGGCTGCATGAGAGATACGGTTTTTTCCACGTCTTCACCATCGAATCGGCCCTTTTTCACAAGCCTCGTTAATGCCTTGCGGGCCCTTTCCATCCCCGTCTTCGCAACATCCATCGAAATATCTTTCATCACCACATCGATGCCTGCCATAGCGAAACAGAGTGCAATTTCAGACCCCATCATGCCCGTTCCTATTACGCCCGCCTTCCTGATTTCACCCATTTTATACCTCCTTCACTTACAACGACTCGAATCCGTCTTTCACGCGGTTACATGTAATAGCCGCCGTTAATATTGATGGTCTGCCCTGTGATGTATGAAGCAGAATCGGATATCAGATAATTGATTGCGCCTGTGATATCCTCCGGTCTACCCCACCTTCCTACAGGAATCTCCGCCATAATTCGATCGGCCATCCTGTCCGGTATGGTCTTCATAAGCCCTCCCCCCTCAAAATAGCCGAGAGAGACACAGTTCACCGTAATACTTCTTCGGGCAACTTCCTTGGCAAGTGTTTTTGTAAAGCCGATTAAGGCGGCCTTTGAAGCCGTATAAGCTGGGGTGCCCATTACGCCGATCTGTCCAACCAGTGAGCCGATACTGATAATCCGTCCCCATCTCTGTTTAATCATAGGGGGCAAACAGTATTTGCTACAATAAAAGGCCCCTGATATGTTTGTCTTGATCACCCGATCCCACGCTTCAGGATCATAATGAACCGTGGTTGCATCAATTGAAATCCCTGCATTATTGATGAGCACATCTATCTTGTCGAATTGCCTCAAAATACCATCCACCATTTCAGAAACGCCACGAGGATTTCCTACGTCGCACGGAAAAAGGGCTGTGTCACGATCCATGGCCTCTATCTCCTTCACCACATCCTTGGCAGGTTCTCCCCCATCGGGATCATTGATGACAACAGTGGCGCCTGCCCGGGCAAGATCAAGGGCAAATATCCTGCCGAGACCCATGGAACTTCCTGTAACCAAAGCGACCTTTCCTGATAAATCATACACCTGATTCGACCTCCTGCAAAATCAATGCGTTGCCCTTCACTCTCTTAGTCTCTGCCTATGATCGCAATGCTTACCACATTATAATTCGGAATCCCGCCCAGATTGTGAGCCAAACCGAGGCGTGCATTACTCACCTTTCTCTCTTCAGGCACCCTTTCCAAAATTTGCTCATAAAGCGCGTAGAGCATCCTCAACCCCGAGGCTCCTATGGGATGGCCGAAACACTTTAGCCCTCCATCAACCTGACAGGGAATCTTTCCATCAAGATCATAAAAGCCGCTCATGACGTCATCATAAGCCTTCCCCCTCGGGGATATATGAATATCTTCATAGGTCACAAATTCAGTGATGGAAAAACAGTCGTGAAGCTCCATCAGATTGATTTCTTCTCTCGGGTTCTTGATGCCAGCCTCCTCATACGCCTTGAGGCTCGCCCGGGTGGTCGACTCCACATGCGCCCCATCCCAGTTGTTATAGATGCTCTCTTCCCCTGAACTGCATGCCACCTGAAGCGCCTTCACCATCACGTAATCTTGATCCTTTTTGAGGCTCTTTGCTATCTCGGGCGTGGTAACGATCGCAGCTGCTGAGCCGTCGCTTACCCCGCAGCAATCGAATAATCCTAAAGGATAAGCTATCATGGGGGCTGACATAATTTGCTGTTCGGTCACCGGCCTACGCAAATGGGCCTTTGGATTCATGGCCCCATTTTTATGGCTTTTTACTGAGACGTGAGCGATTGCTTCTTTGATTTTCTCCATCGGTAGATCGTATGCAGACGAGTAGGCAGTGGCTAACTGAGCAAATTGCCCCGGGGCAGTCCAGTTGGTGCCAATGGCAAAGTCCATGACCCCGTATGATCCCGCGTTGGGCAAACCGGCAAAGCCTGTGTCCTTGAGTTTCTCCATACCCAGAGCGAGAGCAATATCAACAGCGCCTGAGGCCACGGCGTAGCAGGCGCCCCTGAACGCCTCTGTGGCAGTAGCACAAAAGTTCTCCACCCTGGTGACGGGGACATAGGGCAGTTTTAATGCAACGGCCATGGGAATGGCAGATTTTCCAACATTTACTTCCTCATAGTGAGTACCGAAATATCCCGCCTGAATATCTTTCTTTTCGATCCCTGCATCTTCCAAGCATTCCTCAAAGGCCTCCACCATCAGGTCTTCACCGCTCGCCTCCCAGCGCTCACCGAATTTGGTGCAACCCATACCGATAATCGCAATTTTATTATTAATACCCGTTGCCAATTATACCACCTCCTTTACAGGAACAGCCTTCCAGAAATATCCTGAAATATCACGTTTCTCATCATGATATTTTTTGCGAAAACTAAAGAAAACAGTCTTTCCCACCGACAGAGAATCAAGATCACAATCGGTAAAATCAAACATGAACCTTCCACCTATATCAAATTCAACGGACCCGTAGATGGCAGGGGGATCATAGGAGGCTGACAGATTGTCGGCTGTAAAGCTGATGATTTTTCCCTTTTTGTCTGAAAAAAGGATCTCCTCCATCTGATTGACCGCGCCGCACTCGGGTTTCACACAAACATTTTGGGGAGGATATTGAGCTGTGCCGCATTTCATACATTTCGAGCCCCATAGACCCAGCAGCGCCTTTCTCATCCTCCAGTTAACAGACCACCGGGTCCAGAGATCGACCTCGGATCTGGTGCCTAGATCTCCCGGCAATATCCCTCTCCAGACCGAGTATTTCTCATACCTGTCAAGCTCCGCCCTTCGATCCAAATATCCGGAAATGCCTCTGTCGACGCTCTCATTATCGATATTGTCTGTGACCTCGAAATATAGGGCATCACACCCGCTGCCAAGGCCAACCACCATAATTTTTTCCCCAGGTTTTGCCTTCTCCATGGCATTTACCAGCATTACCAATGGCTGAGCGGTCCCGGCCTCACCGATCTGCGAGAGGAAATCGTCCTGTTCCATTTCAGGGCTAATACTGAGAATCTTGTTCAGCTTCCTCCGTTCAGCACCGTAGTGACAAGGATAGATAACTTTGGAAAAATCTGTGATTTTCAATTGGTATTTTTCCAGCAGACCATTGATCGCCTCCGGAATGAGAAAATCATATCCCATATCCCTGATCCAGCGATCTTCCCATTGACGATCATATTTGGCAGATGCGCCACGATAGTGATCCACAAAATCGTAGGTCGTTGAATATCCGCCTTTATATTCTGCGATCACCTCTTCATCGCCTATCAGTAAGGCGGCTCCCGCATCTCCAAAGATCATTTCTTGCGGTGATCCCGGTTTGCCCAAACGACAATCAGAAGAGCACACAATGATATCGGTGATCCTCCCTGATTCAGCGCCCTCCAACGCTGACAAGAGCGCGGTAGTACCTGCCTTGAGACCCCCACAAAAATCCGCAGCCCTGATATGTTCGTCCAGGGCCAAAGCGCCTGCAACGATCCCGGCGTTGAGCCTTTCCTTGTAGGGCATGCTTGTTGAAGCAAAAAAAACGCTCTGCACCCGGGATCGCGATATCCCTTTCATACAGTCGATACCAGCAGCAACGGCCATTGTGATGCTGTCTTCATCAAAATTGGCCACCGACCTTTCACCTTTGGCATTACCAATCGTGGAAGCGTTCATCCATCCCATGGCATCGAAGATCTTCATGCGGTTTAGTCGATACCGTGGCACGTATCCGCCATAAGAACAAATTCCAACCATATCATCCTCCTTTTATCAAAAAATCCAAAAACAAATAAATATCCCTATAGAATTACTATTTTTGTGGCCTCCGCCACGAAAGTGCCTGCTCGAACTTCGCGGGCAAATCTGAAAAATTTTCTGGCTTCCTTAATGGACATGTTGACCTTTAATACGTAAGAGCTTTACCTTAATACCTCCGGGGAGCTGCCCTTGTTGAAACTCATTCTCCTTTGAAATGCGGTGAACGCTTTCCAACATAGGCAGCGATCCCTTCACGACCGTCTGCACTACGCGCCATCTCAGAGATGGACCGGCTCTCATGCTTCATCTGCCCCTCGAATGACTCGGTTAAACCGTTTTGAAGGAGGCGCTTGGTCGCTCCGAACGCCTTTGTGGGACCTGCTGCCAACTGGCTTGCCAGGGCTTCGGCCTCGGTGATCAAATCGTTCTCCGGCACCACCCGGCTCACGATGCCCCAATCGAGCGCCTCCTTTGCAGAGAGTAGCCGGTTGGTCAATGCCATCTCAAGCGTTCGCTTGAGGCCCACAAGGCGGGTTAAGGTGTAAGTGGCGCCGCCATCCGGCGTGAGTCCCAATCTTGTATAGGCCAGAGTAAATCTGGCCGATTCAGCCGCAATCACCATGTCGCAGGCACAGACAAGGCTCAACCCGGCACCTGCAACACTCCCGTTCACTGCGGCAACCACGGGGGGATCCATCCGCACAAGGTATGACATTGCAACATGAAGATAGGTGGTGATCTCTTTCAGATGATGCGGCGCATTTTCGCCCTGATCGGCAAATCCTTTAACATCTCCACCCCCGCAGAAGATGGGTCCGGCGCCGGTGATCAGCACTGCCCGGATTAAAGGGTCCTCGTCGCAGTGCATGGCAGCGCGCATGAGTTCCCCGGCCAGTTCAAGACTAATCGAGTTGGCCGCTTCCGGCCTGTTCAGGGTGATGTGGCCCACATTTTCCTTGGTATCAAAAAGAAGGGTTTTAAACTGCATAACGATCTATACTCCTTTCTTGTGAAAACATTTTTTCATTTTTCTTAACAGGTTATGGATGACTATTCATCTGGTTTTTGGGGCAGGCCTTCTGGCACTCGTGGCATTTGATCCACGCATTATAGCCCGCCGTGTTAAAGATGGTCTCTATGTTTTTACGGCCCCGCGGGTCCCGCAGGGCAAGGGGATAAATGGCATGCCTTATGCTATATGCCAAACAGGTGGCCTTGTCGAAAACGCCATCCTGAAATGCCCCGGCCGGGCATACTTCTTGGCATGCATTACATTCCGGGGGACATGGCTCCTCGATGATTGGGTCCCTGGGGATCTTTGCGTTTGTTACCACAGCCGCCAACCTGAGAAGTGAACCATGTTCGGGATGAAAGAAAAGACCATTGCGGCCAAAGGCACCCAGACCTGCATGGACCGCGGCATGCTTCAGTGAAAGGATGCCCCAAGGCTCTTCCCCATGATAGACAACCGGCGCATAAGAGGGGACTTGAACAGCCAGGTAACCCTGCGCCTCGACCCGGTTGGCAACGTCCATGGCCAATTCGTCTAAGTAAGGATAGAGGGTATGATAACTCCTATGAAGAAGATAAAGGCCATACTCCGGAGAGTGGAAAACACCCTTTGGCACGAGTCGTCCGAATACAATGACGGTGGCTGCATCCTTGCAAACCAAGGAGGGATGGTGCCCCGCCGGAGCATCATGAAAGCGTTCCACAGGGGCGAATCCTACGGCGTCCGTCCGCGCCTTGAGCCAGCTAAAGATCTTTGTCTTCAAAGTCTCATCCATTTTCTTTCCATTTTTTGTGTCGTATCCATCCCACGCACTCAGACAGCAAGCGTGAGCGGCCCGATTCTTTAACCCATGTTTCCGCTGGTTATGAGTATAATTATCGTGATATCAGCAGGTTAGCTGAATCGTCCCCTATTTTAGGGGCACTACATTTGTTACGTTGTCACCTTCTTTTGCCTCATGGGGACTCCCGTTATCTTTAAAGCCGAATATACTTCCTGCTGCTTCAG
>JAFDGR010000160.1 GCA_019309145.1 Deltaproteobacteria bacterium
GCGCCGGCTGTTCAAGAAGGCTCCCGAACCTTTCATAGCTTCAAAATATTCTCCAAGGTGCGGGTTGTAAACAATGCCGAGCACTATTTCTCCTTCTATTTGAAGGGCGATTGAAACGGCGAAAAAGGGAAAACCGTGTGCAAAATTGGTGGTCCCGTCCAATGGGTCGATCAGCCAGACACGTTTCGTGGATTCTCCCTGGCTACCGGATTCTTCCGCGATAATCTGGTCGGTGGGAAAATGGGCCCTGATCATTTGAAGAATGGCTTTTTCTGCCTGGAGATCAGAGTCGGTAACGAGGTCGATGGCCCCTTTTTTCCGGATGTTCGTTGCTGCACCAAAATGCTTCTCTAAGATTTTTCCGGCCTTGCGGGCGGCGGTGGATGCAACATGTAACTCTTTTTCCAACATTGAAATTCCTCGCTTTCGCTTTTCCTGCGCGTGAAACCTCGTGCCTGGGGCCTCACAACAAAAACGTTTTTTCCTTACACTGATACAAGGAGAGCTTATATTATGTTTGAATGCGCTGTCAACGAATAGGCGGGGAGAGGGGGGATGAATGGCCTAAAAATAATTGACATAATTTTGTTGGGGTGATAAAAATAAAAATTTAATCAGAATTCCTCCTTGTTCCCCTCGGCCGGAGGGGGACCACCACGTTTTATGAGGGAAATGTCCGAAAGGAGAGCGTCATGAGACAGTATGAAACCATTTACATCCTCAAGCCTTCTCTTCCTGATGAAGTCTATGAAGAAGTTATCGGCAAGTTTAACGCGATCATCGAAAAAAATCAAGGCGTCATGATCAAGACGGACAAGTGGGGGGAGAGAACCCTGGCCTATGAGTTGAAGAAATTCAATAAGGGGTTCTATGTGCTCCTTGAGTATTGTGGGGGTGCCGCACTGACAAAGGAACTGGAACGGCTCTTCAGGTTGGATGACAAGGTTTTGAAGTACCAGACAGTGAAGCTCAGTGACCGGGCTGACCCTGAGGCTTTGTTGAAGGAAGCCAAGGGGGCTGCGGGAGAGACAGGGGACTCGGAGAAGGCTGAGGAACAGGCCCCGGTTCAAGATACCACTGAAACGAATACGGAAGAGGTTGAAAATGGCGTTCAATAGACAAAGGCGAGGAAAACGGAGCTTTCACCGGAGAAAAATCTGTCGGTTTTGTGCGGACAGCAGTCTGGTCATTGATTACAAAGACGCAAAAAGCCTGCGCTACTTCACAACGGAACGAGGGAAGATTATTCCCCGAAGAATATCGGGTAATTGCGCGAAGCATCAACGCCAGTTGACCGTTGCCATCAAAAGGGCAAGAAATATAGCCCTGTTGCCGTATACGACATCAATCGTGAGATAGTTGCGGTATTCCGAGAGGCCTTTTTTTACGTCGGAGGCCTATTCAGTGCTCATCCATAAATGGCTGTTTTGCCCGGTATCGTCGTTCTACTCAAAGTCCGGGATCTTCGACTTGATTTCGAACAAACTATCTTATTTATGGATGGGCGCTATGCAGAAGAGAATCGATGATAGTGAAGGATTTCCTGGGCTGTGTGGGCTGGACCGCGCTGGTTCTTCTTGCCGCTGTGTCAGTACCCATTGCGGGACCGTTCATCAGCATGCTCACGCCGGTCCCTTTCCTCTATTATGGCACAAAGCGGGGCCTCTCCGGGGGATTGACGCTGGCGGCCGTGACGGTATTTGTCATTAGTCTGGCAGCACGGTTTTTCGGGCAGCCCCAGCTCATCCTGTTCGTCATTGAATTTTCTGCTCTCGGCCTGGCCCTTTCAGAGATCTTCAGAAGACGGTATTCCCTCGGCTATACCCTTTCAAACGGAACTGCCTGCATGCTTGTCATGGGCATCTCATGTCTTTTTTTTATTGGGATTGCCAGGCAAATGGGGCCTTTCGAGGTAGTACAAGCTTACCTCAAGAGCAATCTGAACGGGGCATTGCACATGTACGAACAAATGGGTCTCGAAAAAGAGAAGGCCCTCGAAATACAGGCCTACGGGAAGGCAATTATCAATACCATTTCCAAGGTATATCCATCCCTCCTGGTGGTTGGTTCAGGATTTGTGGTCTGGATCAATGTACTGCTGGGCCGCCGGATACTCCGACTGGCCGGTCTCGAGTATCCGGTCTTTGAAAATACCGATCGATGGCAGGCACCCGAAATACTTGTCTGGGGACTTATCGCGGCAGGTTTTTCTTTGTTTTTTCCGCTGGGAAGTGTAAAGTTAATAGCAATCAACGGCCTTATTGTTCTCATGACCGTTTACCTGTTTCAGGGCATTTCCATCCTTCTTTTTTTCTTGAACAAGTATCATGTGCCGCCGTGGATTCGGGGCGCAATCTATCTGCTGCTGTTTTTCCAACAGGTTTTTCTGCTCTTTGTTGCCCTGGCCGGTGTCTTTGATCAATGGATAGATTTTCGGAAGATACACAAGAAGTTTGATAGTGATTAAAGATTGGAGGAGTATTCATGGAGATTATATTATTGCAGGATCTGGATGAACTGGGTCTCGAAGGGGATATCGTGAAGGTTGCGAATGGATACGCGAGAAATTACTTGATCCCCAGGGGCATTGCTTTTGAAGCCACGCCCCAGAATGTGAAGTCTCTTGAGCAGCGGAGAAAAAAGATTGAGCTCAGGAAGCTGAAAGCGAAAGAGGAAGCCGAGCAGCTGAAGGAGAAAATGTCGGAAGTTCTGGTGCAGCTTTCCCAGAAGGCCGGCGAAGAAGGGAAACTCTATGGTTCGGTAACCAGTATGGATATTGCCGCAGAACTGGAGAAGCAGGGAATCGTTGTTGATCGGCGGAAGATCATGCTGGACAAACCCATTAAGGTCCTGGGTGAGTTCGAGGTCCCCATAAGAATATACCCTGAAGTGATCGGTTCCATCAAGGTGGTTGTCTCCCCGAAAGAGGAAGGCGAATAGAAAATTCTGCACCGGCAATCACCATCCGCTCATGGGTGCGATGATGCCGGCTATTTCCGCTGGTGTGTCTCTGCATGGCGATGCAGGAGACAGGAGAGATACAGGCCGGCGTTACCGTGTAAGAACAGACAGGACAGGGGAGAACTGGAAGTCATGGCAAGGGAAAAACAAGAGGTACGCGTCTCGCCAATGAAAGTTCCTCCAAGCAACGTTCAGGCCGAAGAGACTATTCTTGGGGGTATTCTCATCAACAACGACGCCTTGAATCAGGTAATAGATGTGCTTGCCCCCGATGACTTCTATCGCGAAGCACACCAGGCGATTTTTGAGGGAATGCTGGAATTGTATAATGCAGGGGAGCCCATCGACCTCATCACGTTGTCTCGAGCCCTTGACAGGAAGAAAAGACTCGAGAGCGCCGGTGGAGCTGACTACCTTGCATCTCTTGCTGAAGCGGTATCAACGTCTGCGGGTTCTCTGCACCATGCGGAAATAGTCAAAGACCTTTCTATCAGGAGAAAGCTTATCCGTGAATGCTCCATGATTTCCGAATCTTGTTTCGAGCATTGGAAAGAAACAGATGAGCTTCTGGATATGGCGGAACAGTCTATTTTTGAGATTGCAGAGGAACGCATTAAAGAAGGCTTTTTCAGCCTCCAGGATGTTATCACAGGAAGTTTCAAGAAGCTGGAAAATATTGCGGAAGTCGAGGGGTATGTAACGGGTATCCCGAGCGGTTTCAGGGATTTTGACCGGCTGACGGCGGGGTTGCAACCCTCTGACGTGATCGTCATTGCCGGCCGGCCCAGTATGGGAAAAACGGCTTTGGCCCTGAATATCGGCTATAATGCCGCTGAGAAAACAGGCAAGGGAATCGCGATTTTTTCCCTTGAGATGTCCAAGCTGCAACTGGGTATCCGGCTCCTGGGATTTGACGCGGGAATCAACGCAACCAAACTGCGTACCGGCCTGCTCAGGGATGATGACTGGGAACGACTGACCCATTCAGCCAACCATCTTGCCGAACTGCCCATTTTTATTGATGACAGCTCTGCAATCGGGGTCCTGGAAATGAAAGCCAAATGCCGGCGCCTGATGAAGCGACAGGACCTTGGTATGGTTATCGTGGACTATCTCCAGTTGCTCCAAGGGAGAAGGTCGGCCGAGTCAAGGCAGCTTGAAATATCGGAGATTTCCCGGGCACTCAAGGCGCTTGCCAAAGACCTGAATGTGCCTGTCTTGGCCCTTTCCCAGCTCAACAGGAAGGTGGAAGACCGCCCCAATAAGCGGCCTCAGCTGGCAGATCTCCGGGAAAGCGGGGCTATTGAACAGGACGCCGATGTGATCGTTTTTATTTATCGGGACGAGGTGTACCATCCCGCTTCAGAGGAAAACAGGAACATCGCGGAAATTATCGTGGCCAAGCAGAGAAACGGACCCACCGGATATTTCAAACTGACCTTTTTGAAGGAGTTGACACTCTTCAAGGACTATGTTGAAGACGAAGGGTTAGTGTAGAAGAGGCGCACGGCGATTCACAGAGTTTACGGCAAAACACGCGGCCTTAAGGCAAGTCACCAAAAGAGATTGCAGAATCTCTACCACAGGAGAGTAGCACCTACTCTCATCATTTCCCATGAACTGACCCGCCAGTTATCCGCAATTTCCAGGGAGATCAAGCGCCAGGTCGGCCTCCTGATAAACCGAAAAGGAGAAGTGGCGTACGTCCTGGTTGGAAACAACAGACGAATATGGATCCCGGAGTTGGGCAAGTTCAGGGTGGGATCCGGCCGTCTCAAGGGCCTGCGCTGTATTCATACCCACCTTGATGGAGAACCAATCTCACCGGAGGATATTAGTGATTTGGTCCTGATCGGTCTTGATCTCATGGCGTGTATCGAGGTTGATCAGCAGGGACTTTCCGGTCCAATTACGTATGTCCATCTGCTGCCCGGCGATCGGGAGCAGAAGGGATATACCGTGGAAAGGGTCCCCGATATCGGCCGCCTCACCGTGGACTTTCTTGCTCTTGTGCAATCACTCGAAGAGGAGCTGAGCAGGAAAAGGATCGGAGCTTCTCTGGGCACAAGCGACAGGGCCCTCCTGGTGGGCGTTACGTCCGGCGCCAAGTGGCTGGAGGAGGAGTCCATGAAGGAGCTCGAAAAACTTGCCCTTTCCAATGAGATAGAGGTTGTGGGCAGGGTCATTCAGCGCGTCAAGCGTATAGATCCACGTTTCCTGATGGGGAGAGGCAGATTGCGAGAACTGATGCTCCACTGCCTGCAGACGGGCTCAGACCTGCTCATATTCAACCAGGAACTCACCCCTGCGCAGGTGAAGATCCTTACGGATTTTACAGAGCTTCGTATCATCGACCGCAGTCAGCTCATCCTGGATATTTTTGCACGGCGGGCCGTAACCAGGGAAGGCAAAATCCAGGTTGAACTGGCGCAACTGAAGTATCTGGTCCCTCGCCTGGCTACCAAGAATACGGCCATGTCCAGGCTTACCGGAGGGATAGGCGGCAGGGGGCCGGGTGAAACAAAGCTGGAGATCAACCGGCGGCGAGTGTATACGCGTATTGCCAGGTTGAACCGTGAACTGGCAAATATCAGCCGTCAGAGACAGGGGAGAAGGCAGTTGAGGAACAGGCGGGGGCTTCCGGTGATTTCCATCGTGGGGTACACAAACGCAGGCAAATCAACCCTGTTGAACGCCTTGACCGGGAGCGATGTGGGAACGGGAGCCAGGCTCTTTGAGACGCTGGATCCGAGCAGTCGAAGATTAAGGTTTCCAAGGGACAGAGAGGTCATCATCACGGACACGGTGGGTTTTATTCGTGACCTTCCGAGGAGCCTCATGGAGGCATTCGCGGCAACACTCGAAGAACTGAATGATGCCGATCTCCTGCTTCACGTGGTAGATGCGTCAAGCAATCGAATGGAGGAAGAGACAAAAACCGTTGAAGATATTTTGAGGACGCTCGAACTTCGGCGAATCCCGGTCCTGCTTGTTTTGAACAAGATGGACCGCGTGGAAGACAAGAAGATGCAGGCGCTCAAAAGAAGAACGGGAGGGGTGCCCATATCGGCAATTCACCCTCCCTCTTTACGGCCTCTCGTCAAAAAGATTGAAAAGATTATATGGCAGCGCTCTTCCAACCCCGGGATTTCTTCATCGTTCCCGTAGCGGACAGGATCAGGCATTCGTACCTGGGCAGGGAATCAATGAACTGGATTCCCTCTGCCGGGTCCATGACAAAGACACTTGTTGACAGGGCATCCGCCTCCATTGTCGTTGGAGCCATGACGGAGACACTGGCATCGGCATGGGGAGACAATCCGGTCCTGGGGTTCACAATGTGATGGAACATTTTTTCCCGATCAAAATAGACCTCATAATTTCCTGAAGTGGCAATAGCCCCGTCACTTATCCGGATAATATCCGGGTATTTCTTTTTCTTCTGCGGATCCTGGATGGCAATGGTCCAGGGTTTTCGATCCTGCCTCCCGCCTTTGGTCCTGATATCGCCCCCGGCATTGATGAGGAAATTATCGATGTTATTGTTTGCAAGGAGTTTCGCGGCCCGGTCCACAATATAGCCTTTCGCAATCCCGTCCAGCGTGATAGCCATTCCCGGCTTCCTGAAGCGGATGGTTTTCTCGTCTATGATGATAGAGCCGGCATCCACGCGCGTGAGCAGTTTTTGTATTTCAGCTTCGGGAGGAGATATTTTATTGCCGCTTCCGAGGCGTTCCTTGAAAAGATCCACAATGGGGGCCACCGAGATGTCAAAGGCGCCCTTACTGACACGATAAAAGGCAAGGGCATCTCTCACCACGCTGAGCACTTCCGGGGGCGGGTTGTTGAGCATCCCCTCCCTGTTCAGTTCTCCAACGGCGGTTGCGGTTTTGAATCGGTTCATGAGCCCGGCCAGGCGATCAATTTCATCAAAGGCCAGTCCCATTGCCTCTTCTGCCTTGTCCCGGGAGGGGTGAAGAAGGGTCATGGAAACAAAGGTTCCCATGCTGAGCCTTGTCCTGGAGACCTTATACATCTTTCGATTGAACCTGACCGCTTCGGCCGTAAGGGGAACCATGGCGCCCGTTGCCAATCCAACGCCAAGCAATCCGGAGAGTCTTAAAAAGGACCTTCGGTTGAGGTTCCCGGTTTCCAGAGATACACTATTCTGCTTTCCCATTTTTTATTCCTCCGCTCCTTCTCGATGCCCTCTGGGGAAGGCGCACCGGAAGTGTTTTCCTCATGAGGCAGCCACCGCCGCCTTGTCTTTCTCAGTCACTTTCCCAGAAGGGGAAAAGTACCTGAAGATGTTTGTGGGACATTTTTCCACACAGATCTCGCCGCACTCAGGACCGTAGTCCACGCATTTTTTGTAATCGATTTTGATGAGGTTCTCTTCCATGCTCACCGCTTCTGCGGGGCATGACTTGACGCACATCTTGCAGGAAATACAGCCCACACTGCACACTGCTTTTACCATCTTCCCGGCGTCTTTGCTTGAACAGGGGACGAAAACCCTGGCCTTCGTCGGCACCAGCTCAAAGACTCCTTTCGGACAGGTGCGTACGCAGGTCCCGCATCCCACACACAGGTCGGGATCCACAACCGGAAAATGATCCACCATGGTGATGGCATCGAACGGGCAGGCCGCTGCGCAGTCCCCAAGGCCCACGCAAGCGTACTGACAAGCCATTGGCCCCCCAAACGCCAGGTCGGCCCCTGAGCAGGTCTGGTATCCCACGTAAAGCTGCTTTTGTTGGACACCACCCTCTATCCTCGAGCACCGGGGGACCGCAACCAGATCTTCAACGGACGCCATTTGTTTCCCGGTGATCCTGGCCACCAGCTTTGCCACTTCTTCCTTCCCGGGGAAGCAGAGATTTGGGGGGACATCGGGATCATTAACCACCGCCTCTGCATAGCCTTCGCATCCAGCGAAGCCGCAGCCCCCTCACTGGGCGCCTGCCAGGACTTCCAGGACTTCCTCCACCTTGGGATTCACCTGCACGGCGAATTTGTGGGCGGCAAGTGCGAGGCCGATCCCGAAAAAGAGGCCGATGCAGCCCAGGAGGGCAAGACCTCCGATGGCCATTTTAATCAATACCGGATCCATATATACTCCAATTTTTTTGACAGGATTAACCGGATATACCTGATTGCAAAATCATTATCAACGTTTCATTTTTTCGTCAAAATCTGGAAAATCCTGTTCATCCTGTCAAAACATCAAAAAATCGACATTCCTGAAAAACCTAAGAATGCGAGCGCGAAAAGCCCTGCCACCACGAAGGCGATCGGGAGCCCCCGATAGGTGGGCGGGACATTTGCCAGTTCAAGACGCTCGCGCGCCGAAGACATAAGGAACAGGGCCACGAGAAATCCCAGGCCCGCACCCAGTGCCAGCATAAGGCTCTCCCACGCATTGTATTCATTGTCCGCCAGAATGAGCGGAACCGCAAGGATAATGCAGTTTGCAATTACCAGGACCAGGTACACCCCGAATGCCTTGAAGAGCATGGGATTGATCTTCCGCAGGATGGTATCCACTGCCTGCACCGAAAGGGACACGAGGCCGATAAAGACAATGATCTGC
>JAFDGR010000161.1 GCA_019309145.1 Deltaproteobacteria bacterium
CCATACCGCCGTCACCCATGGTAACGATCACGTTCAGTTCGGGACGGGCGAGTTTCAGGCCGGTGGCGTACGTCAATGCGCGACCGTGAAGCCCGTGGAAGGCATGGGTGTGAAAGAATGTGTCAAACAAGCCCGAGCAGCCAATATCGCTGACCATGGCAATCTGGTTGCCCTTGAGTCCCATGTGCTGGTAGGCGCGGTCCAGGACTTTGGCAATGCGGTCATGGGTGCACCCGGGACAGAAGACGGGCGGCCGGTCTTTGTTGAGCAAGCTAGTCATGATTGATCACCTCCTGGATCTCCAGGGGTGTTATGAGCTTTCCGTTCATCCGACCGTAGAAATCAATCCGTTTTTCCGGCAGGATGCGCCTGATTTCGCGTACATACTGCCCCTGGTTCATTTCCAGTACGATGATCCGTTTTACCCCTTTTGTCTTGTCCCTGATAAGGGCTTCAGGGACCGGCCAGAGCGTCTTGAGAACGAGGAGGGAGACAGGAGATTGCGCATGTTTGAGCCTGTGGTACACGTCCTTTGCGGCGCGGGCGGTGACCCCGTAAGTGAGGATGAGGGTATCGGCATTGTCGTCCAAAGAGGCTTCGTGATAAGAAAACCGGTCTATGGCGGAGAGGAGCTTGTCTCTCAACCGCTCCTGGTTCCGGGCGATCTGTTCGGGATCCGTCGTGATATAGCCGTCCGGGCCGTGGGTGGATGAGGTCTGGCGTACAAGGGTATCAGATCCAATGGGCAGAAAAGGGGGCACGGACCGACCTGAGGCGACGTGGAACGGCAGGAACGGTGCATCCGCAGGAGGGGCCGCCCGGTTCAGGGTCTTGGGCCTTTTGACGGCATCCAGATCAATGCCCTCCTTGGTCATGCTGACTTCCTTGTTAGAGGCGACAAAGACCGGGCACCTGAATTCTTCCGCCAGGTTGAAGGCGTGCATGGTGAGGAGGAAGCAGTCGCGCACGTCGGTGGGAGCCAGGGCAATGATAGGGAGGCCTCCGCTGTTGCCCCAGCGCATGAACTGGATATCACCGTCCGCGCCGCGGGTGGCTGAGCCCGTGGACGGTCCCAGCCTCTGGACGACTGCGATGACGATGGGGATCTCACTGCCGATGGCAAAGGAGATGTGCTCGCTGTACAGACTCAGGCCGGGACCGGAGGTGGCCGTCATGACCTTGAGACCTGCCATGGCGGCCCCCAGGCACGAGCCGATGGAGGCTATTTCATCTTCCCCCTGTATGCAGATACCGCCCGCGGGAGGGAGTAACCTGAGCATGGCATTGAAAATGGTCGTTGCCGGGGTGATGGGATACCCCGCGTAAAACCGGCATCCGGCTTTGAACGCGCCCCAGGCTATAGCCTCATTCCCTTCCATGAGTGAAAATGCCATGTGTTTTCCTCGACCTATGTTTCTATTCTAATATGTTATGACAAAGCTGAATAGGGGAAAAGTTATCCAATTTTCAGGACCTTTGCGCCCCGTATCTTTCTCTCCTTGAGTTCCAGCAGGGCCTTGTTCGCCTCTTCCAGGGGAAATTCCTGAAATTCCGGCTTGATGGGGATGTTAGCGGCCAGCTCGAGGAATTCACTGATGTCCGTTCTCGCCACGTTGGCGACGCTCTTTATCTCCTTTTCCATCCAGAGGTGCGAAGGGTACTCTAGATGCAGGAGGTATTGCTTGTCAATGGATTCTTTTCTGATGGCATTGATGACCAGCCTTCCCCCGCTCTCCAGGTTTTTCATGGCCTCCACCACCGGTTTCCAGACCGGTGTTGTGTCAATAATGGCGTGGAGTTTCTGCGGGGCCATGGCCTCCGTGGGGCCGGCCCAGGCTGCTCCGAGTTCCCGGGCAAAATCCTGCTCCTTTTCGCTGCGAGCGAACACGAAGATTTCTGTGTCAGGATACTTGTATCGGGCCATCTTGAGGACGAGATGTGCGGAGGCCCCGAAACCGGTCAAACCCAGCCGCTCGCCGTTCTTGATCCCGGTGAGCCGTAAAGACCGATATCCGATTGCTCCCGCACAGAGGAGGGGGGCGGCCTCGGAATGGGAAAACACCGGGGGGATCTTGTACGCGAATTTTTCCGGGACCGTCATGAGCGTGGCGTATCCCCCATTGGCATCCCGGCCCGTTGCCTTAAACTCCGGACAGAGATTATCAAGCCCCTTGCGGCAGAACGCGCATGTCCCGCACGACGAATAGATCCACCCGACTCCAACTCTATCCCCTGTTTGCAATTCCCTAACATCCTCTCCCCGGTCAATAACGGTACCTACTACCTGGTGTCCCAGGATAACAGGCAACCGTGGCGGCGGCGTTCTGCCTTCTATCTCGTCCAGCTCGGTGTGGCACACGCCGCAGGCAGACACCTTGA
Organism: Deltaproteobacteria bacterium; assembly: GCA_019309145.1. GTDB lineage: Bacteria > Desulfobacterota > DSM-4660 > Desulfatiglandales > Desulfatiglandaceae > B46-G9. Next base: position 2,380 of record JAFDGR010000161.1, read on the forward strand.
GCAGGACTTCATCCTTCGACGGAACAGGGTCAGGAACCGTTGCCTTTGCAAGGGGATTCCTGTCAACGTGAAGATCGGTGATTTTTTCAAGAACCATGGCTTCCATGATGCTTCCTCCTTCTCTTCTGTCTTGGTCCAAGATCCCTGCATCCAAAATCAAGAAGGGGCAACATGCCGCAGATGTGGTTGATCTTGGACCGAAAGGATTTGTATAACGCTGAAACCCGGGGAGCGGGACGGGGTGTTGCCGAGGGAATTTACGTTCCGTGGAGGAGGGCGAGAAATTCTTCCCAGTCGCTGACGCGGGGTACGTCTGCATCAGGGAGCTCCTCATCCCCAACCGGAACGCCGGGCAACATGGGAACCTTGTGATCAAGGGCCCAGGTAAACCAGACGGGTCGTATACCCGCGAGCAAGGCCCCGTTGATATCGGCCTCGATGTTGTCACCCACATAAAGAAGACGGGAACGGTCAACACCGACATTTTTTACAAGTTGTTGAAACACCATTGCGTGGGGTTTGCGATATCCAAGCTCCCCGGAGATGAGGAGTACCTGGAAAAACGGGGCCAGCCCGAGCTGCGTGATAAGCCCTCTGCCCGCGGGAGCATGGGTGAAGTTGGAAAGGAGCCCCAGGCGGTAGGAACCTTTCAGCTCATTGAGCATATCAACGGTCCCGGGTATGAGATGACAATAGTCAAAGAAAGCGGAGAAATAGGCGTCCAGCGCAGTGGCGATTCGGGCGTCATCAGGTTCCACGGGGTATCCCAGTTCTTGAAGCGCTGCGGAGATCCAGAAACGGTTATGGGTCTCCCTCCCGTCCTCCTTTGTCTTTTCCAGGAAATCCATTGCGCACCGGCGATAGGTTTTCTTGAATGGCACCTCTTCAAAAGAAAGACCGCTTTTCCAGAGACTCTTGATGAGCCTCTCAACCGCCTCGCTCACCGCTTTCGGGTCGGCGGTTATGAGGGTGTTGAAGAGGTCAAATCCGATGGCCTTCACGTCTTTCAACTATTGTCTCCTTAACAAAATTATTTTGGACTGCAGTGATCTTTTCATATTGTCAAATGCATTCCCTGTGGTAAACCATTATGTGTGATTATCGTGGGAATGGTTGCAAAGTCAATCAAAATGGAATGGAAAAACGGTAAAATCCAACCTGGAGGCAGGCACAGTATGGCCATTGTTTCCCTTGTCCATTGCGAAAGCTATGAGCCCCGCCAAGGAGCTGCCGCCTTGCAAAAAGTGCTGGAGCCTCTGGGCGGTATGGACCGGTTTGTAAGACCGGGAGCCAGGGTTCTCCTGAAGCCGAACCTCCTTTCGGCGCGGGCCCCGGAAAAACGGGTGACCACGGATCCCGCAATAGTCCGGACCGTGGCGAACATGGTCAGGGAAGCAGGAGGGCATCCGTTCATCGGGGACAGCCCGGGCATTGAGCCCTTCAAGCGGGTCATTGCAAAGACCGGGATGAAGGAGATCGCCGGGGAACTGGGAATAGATCTGGTGGAACTGAGTGATCCCCGGCGGGTCACGCTTCCAGACGGATCTTTGTTCCGAAATCTCGAGATTGCTTCCCAGGCCCTGGACGCGGATGTGGTCATCAACCTGCCGAAACTGAAAACCCACACCCAGATGCTCATGACCCTCGGTGTCAAGAACCTTTTCGGGACAATCGTTGCCCAGCGGAAAACCGAGTGGCATTACATGACCGGCCTCAACCGCGATGCCTTTGCTTCATTGCTCCTCCACATCTACCAGGCGGTACGGCCGGCCGTGACCATACTGGACGGCGTCTGGGGCATGGAGGGAGACGGCCCCGGAAACGGGGATCCTCGCCAATTAAACCTGGTGGCGGCGGCGCAGGACGCGGTGGCGCTGGATATGACCATTTGCCGCATCCTGAATATCCCTCTCGAGAGCTTTCCGCTTTACCGTGCGGCCCGGGCCGGGGGAATCGGGGAAACCAGTCCTGAGCGGATCGAGGTGCAGGGAGGTTCCCTGGAATCGTTCCGGATTCCGGGATTCCAGGTCCCGGAACTGGACTCCCTCAGGATCCTGCCCGGTATTTTTGATGGGTTTGCCAAGCGGTATCTGGTGTCCAAACCCGTGCAGAATGCCGGAACCTGCGCGGGCTGTGGCGAATGCGTGGAGGCGTGCCCGGCGGACGCCATCGAGTTGGTGGAGCGGCGACTGCATTTTGATTATGACGCCTGTATCCGGTGTTATTGCTGCCAGGAAATTTGTCCCAGGGGGGCAATTGGTTTCAGGAAAGGCCTCTTATTGAGGATCCTGAACCGTTTTCACCGTTGAGACGGTGGTACTATCCCACGATGGACTGCAGTTCCTCCCGGAGGTATTTCAGTTGATCCAGGTCCTCTGCGCTTATTTTTCCGCTGGAAGCTGCCTTTTTGACGCGTTTTTTCAGCGCCTTCAGTTCGTTTTCCAGGTCAATAACACCGTTGAGAATCAATCTCTCCACGTCAGGCTCCTCCTCCACGGCTTCAGGCGTCTCCGTTGAAAGCTCTTTTGGCTTGAGGATGAGCCGCTCTTTCCACAGGGGGACATGGGTATCCAGGTGGTAGATTTCCTTGATTTTGTCTCCCAGGGCCTGGCACGATGCCGGTTCCCCATGCACCAGGAATACCCTGGGCCGGCTCTCAAAATGCCCGACCCATTCCAGGAGATCGTTCTGATCCGCGTGGGCCGAGAACCCTCCGATGGTGAAAACCTTCGCGCGAACTGAAACGTTTTCTCTGAATATCTTTACCTGCTTTGCCCCTTCTACAATGCGCCTCCCCGTGGTTCCGTTGGCCTGGAATCCCACGATGACCAGGCTCGCCCCCGGGCGCCATAGGTTGTGTTTCAAGTGGTGCTTGATGCGGCCCGCCGTGCACATCCCGTTCCCGGCAATCACGATGGCGGACCCTGGATTTTCGTTGATGGCGATGGATTCCTTTGTGGTGGGCGTGAACCTGAGATTGGGCATGTCAAAGGGGTCGAAACCTTCGTCCACAATTGCCTGTGCTTCTTTATCGTAATATTTCTTGTTCTTCCGGAAGATTTCCGTTGCCTTTATGGCGAGCGGGCTGTCGAGGTAGATGGGGATATCAGGGATCATCCCGTTCCTTTGAAATTCTCCCAGGATGTACAGGATTTCCTGGGTCCTTTCCACCGCGAAGGCGGGGATCATGATCTTTTCGTTCCGGGAGGTGCTGTACTGGATAGCTTCCAGCAGTTCCGACTTGCTGTCTTCAAAAGTACGGTGACGCCTGTTTCCATACGTGGATTCCAGGAATAAATAGTCGGCGTTGAAGATCTCGTGAGGGTCCTGGACGATGAGCTGATGCTTTCTCCCGAGATCCCCGGAGAAAACGATCTTCATGGATTCTCGCTCCTCTTCTATCCACAGTTCCAGGATGGAAGAGCCCAGGATGTGCCCGGCGTTCCTGAGCCGTGCCTTGACCCCTGGTTCCACGTCGATGATCTGGTTTCTTTCAACCGGTGAAAAGAGGGAAAGACACTCCTCGGCATCCTCCACGGTGTAAAGGGGCATGATTTCGTTTTTCGACTGGCGCTTGTTTTTTCGTGACTGCCATGCAGCGTCCATTTCCTGGATATGGGCCGAGTCCAGCAGCAGGGCGTGGCAGAGTTCGGCCGTGGGGGGCGAGGTGATAATCCGGCCGTTGAACCCGTCCTTTGCCAGCTTGGGGATCCTCCCCGAATGATCGATATGCGCGTGGGTCAGGAACAGGATATCTATATGGGCGGGATTGAACTCCCAGTCCTCCCAGTTGCGGGCTTCCATGCGTCTCCCGCCCTGGAAAAGACCGCAATCCACGAGAAGCTTCTTGCCCCCCGGACTTTCCACAAAATAACAGGACCCGGTTACTGATCCGGCGGCCCCTAAACAGGTAATTCTGATCATCATGGGCTCCTTTCGCGGCTACGCAGGTTAGAGTGATAATGGTTCAATGCTCAGTCCAGCCCTAGTTTGGGCCAGAGACGATCAATCTTTTTCTTGACCTGGGGGTCCATGCGGATGACATCAGGCCACTCCCTTGAAAACCCTTCTCCCGGCCATTTTCTGGTGCAATCCACCCCCATCTTGCTGCCATAAAGGGGCGTCTCCGCCGCGTGGTCAAGGACATCCATGGGCCCTTCAACGAAACTGATATCTCTCTTGGGCGCCACGTTATTGCCCAGGTACCAGAGGACCTCCGAGAGGTTCTGGACATTCACTTCCCGGTCAAAGACAAAGATCATCTTGGCGAACATCATCTGCCCCATACCCCAGAGCGCATGGATGATCTTCCTGGCATGACCGGGATAGCGTTTGTCGATAGAGACAAAGGCGAGGTTGTGGAATACCCCCTCAATGGGAAGGTTCATGTCTACCACTTCCGGGAGTTGTTTCTTGATAAAGGGAAGGAAGAGCCTTTCCGTGGCCTTTCCCAGCCAGGCGTCTTCCATGGGGGGAGGGCCGACAATGGTGGCGTGATAGATGGGATCCCTGCGGGAGGTCAAACACGTCACATGGAACACAGGGTAATCATCTGCCAGGGAATAAAAGCCGGTATGGTCACCGAAAGGACCCTCCCTGCGGCGCTCGGCCGGGTTGATGTATCCTTCCAGGATATACTGCGCGTTTGCCGGCACCATGAGATCATTGGTCTTGCACCGGACAAGCTCCACCGGTTTTTTCCTGAGATATCCCGCCAGCAGGTATTCATCCATGTCATCGGGGAGGGGTGCGGTGGCCGCATAGGTGACGGCCGGATCCGGGCCGATGGCCACGGAAGCCGGCAACTCGACGCCCATCTCCTCGGCCATGCGATAGTGGTGAGCGCCCCCCTTGTGGGTGTGCCAGTGCATGCCGGTGGTATTCTTGTCGAATACCTGGAGCCGGTACATTCCCAGGTTCCGCTTCCCGGTTTCAGGATCCCTGGTCACCACAAGGGGGAGGGTGATGAATCTCCCGGCATCACGCGGCCAGCAATGGAGCACCGGGAGCTTTCCCAGGTCCACCTGATCACCTTCCAGGACCATTTCCTGGCAGGGCGCGTTCTTGACCTTCCTGGGAAAGATGGCGCTGACCCTCTTCATTTTCGGGAGAAGTCTCAGCTTGTCCATGATGCTCTCCGCCTTTTCCAGCTCAAGAAACGAGAGGATGTCCGCTGCCAGGTCGTCCAGGGACGGGACGTCAAGGGCAAGCTTGATCCGATCCAAGGAACCGAAGGCATTGATCAAAACCGGCGCCCCGGATGGGGACTTGGCGTTCTCAAAGAGAAGGGCGGGCCCGTTTTTCTTTGAGACGCGATCAGTTATTTCTGTTATTTCCAGGGAGGTGTCCACGGGTTCATGGATACGGACCAGTTCCCCCCTTTCTTCAAGGACGTTGATGAATTCGTTCAAGTCTTTGTATGCCATAGAAATCTCCACTCAATATTTTGACAGGATCAACAGGATGGACCTGATGGTTTCTTTTCCTCTTGCTTGAAAAAGTGCGTGATGTCAGTCAGTTCATGGGTGAGCGGTATTTCCGGGAGACTTTGGAGAAAAACTTTTCCATACCGGCTCTCAAGAATGCGCCTGTCCAGGATGGAAAGCACTCCCCTGTCCGTCGTCTTCCTGATCAATCGGCCCAAACCCTGCTTGAGGGAAATAATTGCCGAGGGCACCTGGTATTCAAAAAATGAATTCCCGCCCCGCGATTTGATGGAATCAATCCTCGCGGCCACCAGGGGATCGCCCGGAGAGTCGAAGGGGAGTTTATCGATAATGACACAGCTCAGGGCTTCACCCGGCACATCAACCCCCTGCCAGAAGGATCCCGTTGCCAACAGCACGGAATGGACATCTTCCCTGAAGGCGTCAAGAAGCAAAGACCGCGGTGCGTCTCCCTGTCGATGGACCACATACGGAACATGCTCTTTGATGAGGGCATGGACTGTATTTAAGTTATGGTAGCTCGTGAAAAGCACCAGGGCCCTGCCCCTGGTTCGCTTCAGGATGTCCAGGATCCTTTTTGCGATCGCGGTTGAAAAATGGGGAGCTGAAGGGAGGGGCAGGTCTCTCGGGATATAGAGAAGGGCCCGG
>JAFDGR010000162.1 GCA_019309145.1 Deltaproteobacteria bacterium
GCAGCCGCTGCCTTTTCCATTGTTGCCGCTTCATTGACAAGGTCTGTTAACGCATCAATGAGCATGTTCAGGTTATTCTTGATCTCGTTGAAGTCACCCTTGTACTCGTCCGTGATCTTCTCCGGGATGTCCCCCTTCGAGATCCGGTCCACGTACTCCGCCGTCACATTAATTGGTCCTACAAACGCATCGATCAGATCATTGACACCCTGGACCATCTCGCGGTAGCTGCCTTCAAATTTGTTGACATCAGCCCGAACATCCAGCTTGCCGTCAACAACGCTTTTGACAAGTTCTCCTATTTCACCTTTGAATCTTTCCAACTCTTGATCCATGTTTTTACCCTCCGTTATCACCGGAGATGCCCCCGGCTTTTTTGTGGTTTTTGTACTTCCCCTCTCTTTGTCTTCCTGCCCCTTTGTGTGGCCGGCAGAAGGGCTTCCCGGATTTTTCTTGTTAACCTTTTTTCCCGCCATTCCTCTTGTCCTCCCTGTGTTTTGTCTCGTCCTCCCTTAATCAAAATGCTTCCATCCTCTTTGAGACTTGCCCTGTATTCGGACTATGCCTCACCTCCCCTCTCTTCATGCTTTCCAGCGTTAAACTTACGCCATAAACAAAACTTCCATCACCCTGATCAATAAATCCCATCTTTTCCCAGAACCCAATCGCCTTGTACCGCACCCTGTCTGCGATGATGATATCGAATTCCTTCTTGAACATCTCAATTGTTGCCCGGGCATACCCATGCCTTTCAAATTCCGGAAATATATTAATTGAACAGATCGTAAGGGTTTGATCGTCTATCGCGCACCTCACTCTGCCCACCCGTGCGTCTTCGCAATCAATGTTCAACCAGTCATACCGGGAATGGGGACTTCCCCGCCGCACCAGCTTAAATGTGAGTTTCTCCGCCGTCCTCATCTGTCCTCTACCTTCCGAAACAACTGTGCATTGGCGACCACGGGCTCAAACAGCTCTGTCACCTTCCAGGGCAACTTCTGGGTCTGCTCCAGAGCAAGGTATCCTCCTCTCTCGAGGGCACGGTGAAACATCCTGAGTACATTGACACGCTCCGATTTTCTGAAATGCAAAAGGACATTCTTGCAGACGATCAGTGCCAGATTCTCCCTGATCGGTTCCAGGCTCAAGAGATCGTGTCGCTGATACTCCACACATCTCCTTAGTTCTTCCGCTATGACAAAATGATCCGGTTTCCCGTTTTCTCTGAAGTACCTTTCAAATATCCCTTTCGGAATCCTCTTGAGCTGGTCGTACGGGTACTCACCACCCGTGATAATTTCCCCAAAATGCCCGCTCTCATCGATATCGGTGGCGTATATTTTGACATTCCTGAACGTGGAGCCCATGCTCTCCCTCAGGACAATGGCCAGAGAATAGGGTTCCGGGCCCATGGCGCACCCGGCGTCCCAGATCTTGATGTACCTCCTGGACCGTACATCCGGAATAACATGGTCCCGGATCAGGTGAAGTGTCTGAAGATCTCTGAAGAAATACGTAAAGGCCATTTTCACGCCACCGCTGCCTGTTCCGCCCCTTCCGGGGCTTCAGGCGTTTGTCCATAGAGCAATTTATTCACGTCGAGGAGAATTTTGACCTCCTCACCCACCTTGCCCAGACCCTGAATCATGACGTTGTTGCCGGCCTTGTTGATCTCCGGCGCCGGTTCGATCTGCTCCTCCGGGATGTCCGCCACCTCATTCACCGTGTCCACCACCAGCCCGATAGCCGACTCCGCAACATTCACCACCACAATGCAGGTCCGTTCGTCATAATCCCGGTCTTCCAGGACAAACCGTCTCCGCATGTCCAGAACAGGGATCACCTTGCCCCGCAGGTTGATCACCCCTTTGACAAACTCAGGCATGTCCGGAACCGCCGTGATCTTCTGGATCCCGATGATCTCGGTCACATGACGTATCTCGATCCCGTAGTCTTCGTCGCCTACCCGGAACGTCAGAAACTTGTCCTTCTGGGTGTCCTCGTCCTCATCATCCAGAAAATCATCTTCAACCATCTCTTTTTCCATGCTTTCTCCCATTTCGTCTTCCTCCCTCCTTCAATATTCAATGCTCAATATTCACTGCTTCGCCCGCTCCATCAGTCCTCCCACATCCAGGATCAGGCTCACCTCGCCGTCTCCCAGGATGGTGCACCCGGAGACACCCGGCACACTCCCCATAAATCCCGGCAGACCTTTGATCACGGTCTCCATCTGCCCTAAAATCTCGTCAACGAAAAGGCAGATGGATTTCCCTTGGTTTTCCAAAATAATGAGGGTCCCTTCATCCAGTCTCCCGTTACCGTTGCCCAGGTTGTACACATCACTCAACCGGGCTACCGGGATCAGCTCTTCCCGCACCCTGACCATTTCCTGGCCACCCGGCATCACGGTAATATGTTCCGGCTTGGGCCGGAAAGACTCCTTGATCGCAAGGAGTGGAATGAGGTGACGCGACTCCCCCGACTTCACCAGCATCCCTTCTATAATGGCCAGGGTCAGCGGGATGCGTATGGAGACGGTCGTCCCCTCACCCGGACTACTCTGCACATCCACTCGCCCCTTCAACTGTTCGATGTTTTTCCGGACAACATCCATTCCCACACCCCGACCCGAGATATCCGTCACCTTTTCCGCCGTGGAAAATCCCGGCTCAAAAATGAGACCGAAGACCTGTTTGTCAGGTATGTCCTTTCCATCACCCTCAACGAGTCCCTTTTCCATTGCCTTTGCCAGGATCCGCTCCCGGTCCAGGCCCCTTCCGTCATCCCGGATCGTGATCCATACCTCACCCCCTTCGTGCTTTGCCTCCAGCTCCACCACTCCCGTCGGATTCTTACCCATACGCTCACGCACCTCTGGAGGCTCGATGCCATGATCCACGGAGTTGCGGATGATATGAACAAGCGGGTCTGATATGACCTCAATCACTGTCTTGTCCACCTCCGTCTCTTCCCCTTTCATCCGAAGATCCACTCTTTTCCCGGATTTCCTGGAAAGATCATGCACCAGCCGCATCATCTTCCGGAAAAGGCCGGACACGGGAATCATCCTGAGGGACATGGCCACGTCCTGGAGACTGGCAGATATCTGTTCCAGGTGATGGGCTGCCTTTTCAAAGTTCTCAAATTCATGCCCCCTGAGATCCGGGTTCCTGACCACCATGGCCTGGGCCGTTACCAGCTCCCCCACCAGGTCGTTCAGTTCGTTCAATTTGTCCAGGTCCACCCTGATGTCCCTGCGGATGACCTTCTTTGCCTTGCCCTGTTTTTCCTGTCGTGACAGGGCCGATGCCACGGCCTTGGGAGTCGTTTTCCCCATGTCTACCAGGATCTCCCCCAGGGGTTTGCCCTGGACATCCAGGGCGGATTCCACCGCCTCCGGCGTCGCATCCCCTCGTTCCACCAGGATTTCACCGATGGGTTTTGGTTCGGCCGGCTGTTCTTCCGTTGCAGCGGGGATCATCTCATCCAGGAGGTTCAAAAGCAGATCACATCCCTGGATGGTGCCTCCGCCTCCTTCGGAAACATCTGCAATACCGGTGCGCAGCATGTCCACGATCTTCAAGAGCACACTGATGTTCTCACCTCCTCCATCAATAGTGCCGTTCTTCATCAACTCCAGGACCGTCTCACTCTTGTGACTCAATCGCTCCAGTTCCGAATACCCGAAAAAACCGCAGTTTCCCTTGAAACTGTGAATATTCCGAAAGGCATTGGCAAGGGCCTCACCCTGTTCTTCGCTCCCTTCAAGATCCAGCAGGTTCTGCTCTACTTCTTCCAGCAGTTCATCTGATTCCTCAATGAACTGCTTTTTCATCTCCGGTGTGATGAGCAGTTGCTCGTTACCGGCCTCCGGCTCGGAAGAAACCGGACCCTCGCAACCAAGGACTGTTTCTTGTCCGTCACTGGCTTCGGATCGCGGCTCGGAAATTTCCGGCACCGACGTTTCGGGCACTCCATCGGGCTCATCACCTCCACCATAAGCCTGGCGAAGCTTTTGCATAATCTCTCCTGCCTCTGATTCAAATCCCTGGTCACTTCCGTTTTCTTCTATATTTGACAGAAGCTTCCGGATAAAATCAGATGCCTCGAAGATCATATCCATCTGGGTATCGCTCAGCGTGAGCTTTCCATCCCGCAGGTGATTGAGAAGGGTCTCGGCTTCATGGGTCACCCGCGTCACATTCTCCAGGTGCAAAAAACCGGCAGCACCCTTCAGGGAGTGGAACAGACGGAATATGGTATTCAACGTCTCCCCATCAACGTCTCCTTCGGTCTCAAAAGTCTTTTGCAGTTCAATGAGATACGGTTCCACCTCATCGATCATCTCCCTCGAATCTGCGATAAAACCTTCCATCAGTTCCGCGTCTTGCATTGATCCTCACCTTCCCTTTCCTATCCTGCCCTTTCTCAGAAACCCATGCCGGGTTTTTCTACCCCAACACCGCCTCCAGTTTCTCTTTCAGCGTATCGGGCGCAAAGGGCTTCACAATATAGTTGCTCACCCCCGCTTTGATCGCTTCTACGATGTTTTCCTTCTGGCCCTCGGCCGTTACCATGATAAAGGGGATATGCTTGAATTGCCCGTCGCTTCTCACCGCCTTGAGAAACTCCAATCCCGTCATCTCGGGCATGTTCCAGTCGGAAACGATAAGTCCCACTTCTTCCTTTTTGAGTTCTGAAAGCGCCATCTTCCCATTCTCGGCTTCTATGATATTCTTGAACCCAAGGTCCTTTAATACCCCCTTGACAATCCGACGCATGGTGGCAAAGTCGTCCACTACCAGAACATTCATTCCCACGTCCATTCCTCAACCCCCTCCTGTCAATACTTTAGTCTTCAATACATATCTCAACGGTAAACCCGCCATCCTTTGTCTCAAACGGGACCGCAACCACCGGTTGACTCGTGAAATGACTGATGCTATGGTCTTTCCCCACAATGACCGAGGGAATAGCACCGTGGATGAGTTTCCCCATCTCTTCCAGCTTCTGCCTCGCCTGCCCCGAGATCATGTTGGTAATCTCTCCCACCGCATCCTTGATCTCTCCGTTCAATGCCTCCACCTTCTCCCCAAACATCCTCGATACTATGGCAATGATACTGTCTTCCGTAAAACTCACCGAAATCGTGCCGCTCGCCTCACCCGTGAGCCCGATCACTCCCGTCACATCCCCTCTCGCATGCTGATCCTTCTTTACATACGGCTTCCCCGGCGTAGCCTCCGTCGAGGACATGGTCCTAAGAACATGCAACGTCGCTTCAATAAATGGGTTCACCAGCTCTACATCCATATGCCCCTCCTCTGCTTGTATGATGATCCGGATTTTAATCACTCTCATCCGATCGCGTATTCGGGACCTGTTTCCATCTTATCGTTCTCTGTTTCTGAAAATCGGCATAAATATTCGGCCCCCGTAAAACACTTTCAAAGGCATCATGATGAATCAATTTGCCCAGGACAGAGACGAGATCCGAAAAATCGCTGTCCACATACGCCACGAAACGTGGATACAGCCTGTGACCGATCGAGACCGTCGCCGGGTTCCTGTCCGGAAGGACCAGGATGATTGGAAAATCACTCATGAGATCCTCCATGGAAGTGAGTTCCCCAAGCCGCTCCCCGTTTTCGGCCACAAGAACCACTATGCTTCGATCTGTCATGGGGGACCGGAACCGATCTGAAAGGGCCTGGACCGTTTGTGCGATTTCAACTCGATGGCCAGGTATTTTTGTCTGGATGTCCTTCAACAGACGCCTCCCGGGTCCATTCTTGTCACTATAAAAAAGGAATATGATCACCGTATAGCCTCCACTCCCTGTGCTGCAGCATGAGCCGGTGCCACTTGGACTTCCGTCTAGTCTTTTCAACAAAAGGTCTCCTCCAGCCTCTGCCCTTCTTGCCTATCTAATCAAGAACTATGCCAGGATATTTTGGAACGTCTAGACAGCTCAGTTTTCTTTTTATTTCAGATTGTTATAGAGTACTCCAAGAAACGGGCCTTTCTTCGCAGAAAGAGGAATTGTCCCGGAATCGGGACAAATTGAGGTGCCGCTCATCCCGATTTCAGGACAATTGGCTGCGTTTGAAAATGAACAAGGAAGAAATCTATGGTGGGAGGGAAATGGGCGCAGGCGTACTTTCACAGTACGTCGAGGTCATTTTTCAAGCACAACGCAGTAAGCACTAGGCTATCTGCCGTCACAGCAGATTATTGGTGACAAATCCGGGTTAGACCGGTCGTTGAATCTGATGTTTTTTCAGGCGCTCATAAAAACGCGAGCGGGAGAGGCCGGAAACCGAGCAGGCCTTTTTGATGTCCCATCCTGCAAAAGATACCAGATCCTGAATATATTGGCGTTCGGTCGTTTCCAAAAGTGTCTGGAGATTCGGTAAAGGGGCACGCCTTTTCTCAAATCCCTCGGCTTCCGTTGATTGACCTGTACCTCTCGTTTGGATCGAAACGCGCGCAAGAGCTGCGCGGATATGGGGAGGCAGGTGGATGGGGAAAAGCGTGGACAACTCATGGGCCATGGAAATGGACCGTTCCAGTGCATTAATCAATTCTCTGACATTTCCGGGCCATGGATATTTCTTAAGTGCCTCAAGAAATTCGGGAGAAAAATCCTTGGCTTTCAACCCGTAGCGGACACAAAGTTTATCAGCATAATATCTTGCCAGCTCCCCTATATCTTGCGGCCGCTCCCGCAAGGCAGGAAGCCGGATAATCATCGATTGCAAGCGAAACAGGAGGTCTTGTCTGAACCGGCCCCGAGAGACCATGAAATCGAGGTCCTGGTTCGTCGCCGAGACCACCCGGAAATTGCTGTGGATTTCCTTCCTGGCACCAATGGGGCGAAAAGAATGCTCTTGAAGAACCCGGAGAAAAGCCTTCTGGATTTTCAAAGGAAGCTCCCCCACTTCGTCCAGGAAAAGTGTGCCCCCGTCAGCCTGCTTGATCAAACCTTCTTCAGCCCTGTCAGCTCCGGTAAAAGAACCTTTTTCATGGCCAAACAGGACGCTTTCAACCAGGTTCTCCGGCAATGCTGCACAGTCCACCACGACGAGGTCTTTGTCTCTCCGCATGCTGTTCCTGTGGACAGCCCGTGCAAACAGCTCTTTGCCGGTACCGGTCTCCCCGGTGATAAGAACACTGGCATCACTTCCGGAAGCTTGCACGAGGAGGTCGAGGGACTCTTGTAATTTTGCACTGCTCCCGATAATGCCTTCTCTGTTCAAGACCGGCGGTCTGATGTATTTTCTCTTTTCCTCGCGATACTCAAGTGCCCTGGTAAACGGCAGGCTTATCTCCTTTAAACGGGCCCCCTTTTCAATATAGTCCCAGGCGCCGGTCTGCATGGCCAGTGCTGCACCGTCAGGATTCCCATATCCGGTGATGATAATGATCTCAGGTTGAGAGGGAAAGGACTTAAGTCTGGGTAATGCCGACAGCCCGTTTCCATCAGGCAGATTCACATCCAGGAATACCACGTCAAAGTCTTTTGATGATGCAGCCTGAATGCCTTCCTGCAGGGAACATGCACAGGAAACATTGTGCCCCAGTTGCTTTACCAGAACGGAAAGAGTATATCTCATCCCCTCATCATCGTCTATGATCAGGGTATCCGCCATCACGTGTTCTCCTTTATCGCTGCGATCATTCCAACTCCTATCGCACTATTCCTCTCCATGGAGAGTATGGGGGAAGCGCCCGATCGGGCGATCAAGCGTATATTCCGGAACGTACCGAGACGTTCTCTATGCTAGAAAGAGTTTATGTTATCGGATTGACAGCAACAATTATGCCAAAACAGGATGAAAGGTGTTTAGCCGTCATTATAGCTAGTTAGACAAACATCAGAGGGAAACATGGAAAGAAAAATCGTGAAGAAATGTCAGGGTTGTTGTCGGAGTCAAATTCTTGACGCCTGTGAATGTTTATAAGCAGAAATCATTTCCCGGTTGCGAAATGATCCTCTCACATGTATATTTGGTTCCGGCACCCGGAGAGACAAGCAACTCCCCCAGAAGTGTGGGTTAACAGGGATTCTTGCCGTTTTCAAGGAGGAGCGTTCATGGGGAAATCAAGAGATAACGAAACAGCCAACCACAAAACGACCCCGACTGAAAAACCAGACCCATCCAGGAACAACCACCCGATCCATTCTCCCTATTACTACGCAATCATACTTGCACTTTTGGTTTTCGCCTGTGAGGCCCTGATAATGGCCGGGCTCTCTTTTCTGCCGATTGGTTCCGCGCGGCTGCAATGGCTGCTGGATCCCCTCTTCCTCATTTTCCTC
>JAFDGR010000163.1 GCA_019309145.1 Deltaproteobacteria bacterium
AATCCCTGGTTTCCAGTTTCAAGGTAGTATCCCTCGCTTTGCGCGATCTTCTGTCTTGAACAGCCCTGCCGCTTTTACGAATGCGGAAGCATGCCTCCTGGCTGCACGGATATTTTCATCCCTGATCTTTTCGTACACTTCCTGCCGCAGCACGCGAACATTCTGCGGCGCGTCGATCCCCAGCTTCACCTGGCTTCCCTCGACACCGAGGACCTTTATGACGACATCCTCTCCGATAGTGATACATTCATCGACCTTCCTGGTCAGTACAAGCATATATGCCCTCCATGGCAAGATGAGTAAAGAGTCATACGTTATGAGTCATGACTCTTATAAGTAGTCCACAAGGCTCATGCGCATCACCTTCGCGGATGAAGCAAGGGCGGCCTGGTAGGCCGTCTCCCTTGTTTTCACGTCTGATATGGCCTCCAGGATGTCCGCGTCTTCAAGCTGGGACCTTCTTTCCGTATAAGTGAGCTTGAGATCCTCCAGGATCTTTTGTTTAACGTCCAGCCGGACCCCCTTGGTCCCGATGGCCGAAGTCGTGCTGATCATGTGATCCAGATCGGTGTCCAGATCATCCATTGCCTGCTCAATACCGGCCACATTATTTGTTTCAAGGGCGTTTTTGAAATCGAGAAGGGTTTTGAAAATGCCCCAAGTGGTCCCATCCCCGAACACTGCCTCCCCGTCATGTCCCGCTTCGAGAGTGGTATTCTTCCCAATCTTGATGGTAAATGGGGTGTCATTCCCGGAATAGGTGACCCCGGTGGGATTCCCGCTTCCATCGCGCACGATCTCAAAAGGTTTTGTGTCTGTTTTCGTCCCCGCAAAGATGTACTGCCCATTGACCTGGGTGTTTGCCAGAGAGACAATTTCCTCGAGTGCATCCTCCACCTGGGCGGCAGCCCCTGCCCGTTCGTTCGCACCAAGGGTACCATTGGCCATCTGGATCGCGAGTGTTTTCATATCAGTAATGATTTCTTTGACACTTCCGATTGCGGTTTCTCCACCATCAAGCCAATTCTTTGCCGTGGATACATTCCGGCCCAATTGTTCTATATTTGCAAGTGATTCACGCAGGCTCAGGACCTGCACCAAACCGATGGGGTCATCTGAAAGTTTATTGATGCGTTTCCCGCTCGCGACGATCTCGTTGGCCTTGACCAAATCGTCCGCTCTTTGCGCCAGATGGTATTTTATCGCCTCGTAGGTGCTCTGGTTGGTGACTCGCATGGTAAAACCTCCAAAGTTTCGTCATGAGTGGTATAATTCTTTATTTTACTTGCAGCAGGGTCTGATACATCTCATCGGCGGTGCTGATCAGTTTTGCGGCGGCGGCGTAGGCATGCTGAAATCTGATCAGGTCTGTCATCTCCTCATCAAGAGACACAGCCGAAATATTGTTTCTCGTCTCTTTGAGCTTGCTCACGATCACATCGTTGTATTCCTTTGTCCTGGTGATACTCTGGCTCTTAATCCCGATGGAGCCTTCCAGGCTCGCCAGATAGTTGTCCAGGGTATCATTCAATCCCGAGGCATCCCGGTACTGGAGCCCCGCCATATCCAGGGCATTGCTGTTGTCACCCGTTGCCATTTCACCTGCCGCTCCCACGCGACCGGCCGCGATGAGATTCTTATTCGCCGCCAGTGCTGAATTCATGGACATATTGGCAGCATTCCCGCCGGAAAAAAACGTGTTGACGCCGAGCGCGGACAGCACACCACTCGTATCATTGGAGAAGGCAAAGGAGTAACCGGCTGCGCCATGGATTTCAAGCTTTCCGTCCACTGTGATGTTTGCTGTAATGTTCCCCGCGGCAATGCCGTTCAGGGTACTCTGGAGACCATTCATGGTGGTCGTTGTTGGATCCACGGCAACCTGTAATGATCCGCCAGGCCCTCCCAGGTTCACCACATTTCCCGCCGGATCATAGACCCAAAAGTTGAAACTCCCGTTTGTGATCCGGTCCTGGAAGTCCAACCCGGAACTCTGGAGTGCCGCGCCAGGGTTCGTCGCGCCAAAGGATCCCGTCACATCCGTCATTGTCTCCAATCCCACACCTTGCGCATGAATGTTGTTCACTTCCCAGAGAAGGGAACTGGAGAGGAGGTTCAATTTGTCATTGTATTCCGGGAGTATAACGTCTCGCATCTCCAGCCAGCCGCCCATCTTTCCCCCCGCGATTGTAGCCGTGATATCCACGTTCACGCCTCCGGAACTCTCCCACAAGACGCTGTTCCCATCGAAACTCAGGGAATAACTCTCCGCCTTGCTTACCAGGACGTTTCCCTTCCTCGTGGTCACGGTCATGGTATTGTCTGAATTCACATAGTAAGAGATATCCAGGTATTCGGAAAGCTGATTAACCAGGTGCTGCCGTTGATCAAGCAGGTCATTGGCATCTCCTGTTGCGCTCATGGCGACAATCTGCTCGTTCAGCCCCGCAATTTTCCCGGTTATCTCATTTACACTCTCAACACCGGCACCAAGAGAAAGGTTTAATTCACCGTGTACCTGATCAAGATCAGTCGAGATATCACGAAATGCCTGGCAGAGAAGGGCACCCCGTTCAAAGAGCGCGTTCCTCTCCGCGTCGCCTGAGGGATTATTGGCCACATCATTCCATGCATTCCAGAAATCGGTCATCTGCCCGGTCAAGCTTCTCCCGCTGTTTTCATTGAAAACCCCTTCAAGGACCTTCATGTAAACTTCCTGTTCCGAAGTGGCTGAAAGATCCGACTGACGCTGCTGCAACCAGTTTTCAATGAATGCGTCCGCATTTCTCTTCACGGAGGTTACATCAACACCTCTCCCAATGGTCATTCCCTCGTACGGCGCAGGTCTCATGGCCTGGAGAACCGCCTCCTGGCGCGTATAGTCAGGGGTATTCACGTTCGCCACATTATGGCTCACCACATCCATGGCAAATTGCTGGGCCATAAGAGCCCCTTTTGCAGTATTGAGGAGAAGGGTAATTCCGCTCATAAGTTACACCTCTCTGTGGTAGATTCTGGGTCCGCTTGCTTCCAGTGGCTTTCTCAGGTGTTCGTACCCCTGCTCCTGAGTCCCGCCTTTTACGATAATACCCACCAGTTCATCAAAAAAACCCAAAGTATCCTGGATAAATGACAGGTTTTCTTTCAGCCGGGTCTGGATATCCTCTTTCAGCAGGGCCGTCTGTCTGCTGAGTTTGCCAAACCATGGCCATTCTTTCAGGGCACTGGCACGAGGATTCTCTGGTGAATGCTTGAAATGCTGGTTCAAGAGACACTTGATCTCATTCCCCAGCTTTTCGATATCCACAACCAGGGTGTTCTTTTTTTCCATCAGTTCCCAGAGTTCTTCCACATCCACCTGGATAAGGCTCTCACGCTCCATTTCCAGGCAGTCCCTGAGCTGCTCCAGCATGGCAGCCTGCTTTTCATAACTGCCTTCCACTTGCATTTCCAGGGAATTCATTATTCTCTTCCTCCAAAATCAGTGCTGAGTCGGCAGTCATGAGTCTGGAGTCATGATCAGCAGGCTTCGCACTATTTACGTAATCGGCAAAACGGGGCATATTCTGAAGCGTTCAACGTTCCTTCATGGCAACGTTCATGTCTCCTGAGGCTCCCGGCAAGAAGGCCATGGGATCCAAGGTCTTTCCACCCTTTTTCACTTCAAAACCTTCTCCTGAACCGGCCGGGGTACCGCTTGATCAGGGACCTCAGTGCTGATGCTTCTTCTTCCCTTCAACTGGTCATAGAGGAGTTTCGCCAGGCTGTTTGGGCCGAAGTCGCCCATACTCTTCGATATCTCCATGTCAAAAAGAGACTGGTAGATTTCTTCCCCCTGGCCCCCATGCATGAGATCGCATTTATCGATCGTCTTCCGCATGCTCCTCAAGAGTTGATAGGTCAACAGGGATTCAAAGTCCTTGCAGGCCTTTTTGAGCTTCCGGTCCCGCTGCCCCGCGTCAGCCTGCTCAGGAAGATAGTTTTTCGTGTTTATGTTTATGTTGTGACTCACGACTCTTGACTCCAGACTTTCAGATTGAGTGACTATCCCTAGATGATCTCTAGGTCCGCCTGCAAAGCCCCCGCCGCCTTGATGGCCTGAAACACGGCGATCAGGTCTCTCGGGGAAACCCCGATAGCGTTGAGGGCCTTGACCACTTCACCCAGGCTTGTCCCCGCCGGCATCACGATCAGCCGTTTCTGCTCCTCGGCCACGTTTACTTTGCTTTCGGGGGTTACCACCGTCTGGCCCTGACTGAATGGAGCGGGTTGGCTCACCTGAGCGTTTTCTTTGATGGTTACACTCAGGTTTCCGTGGGCTATGGCCACGGATGAAATGCGTACATCCTGCCCCATGACCACGGTGCCTGTCCGTTCATCCAGGATAATCCTGGCCTTTGAATCCGGATTGATACTGATCTGTTCCAGGGAAGCCATCATGCCAACCATGTTTTTTCTCATTTCAGCCGGGACATGAACTCGGATAGTGCCCGCGTCCGAAGGAAAGGCCAGTGGCTGTCCGAGTGTTCCATTGATGGCATCACTCACCCGCATGGCAGTAGTAAAATCCGGTTCGTGGAGTGAAATGACCAGGTCCTGCATTTTTGCAAAATGAAAGGGAATTTCCCGCTCTATGCTGCCCCCCCCAGGGATACGGGCTACCGTGGGATGGTTCTTCTGCACTCCCCCCCCGGCTGCTCCTGAACTGGCAAACCCCCCAACGATCAGGGGACCTTGTGCCAGCGCATAAATCCTGTTATCCACTCCTCGGAGAGGGGTCAAGAGCAGGGTGCCTCCCTGCAGGCTTTTTGCGTCCCCTACTGATGAAACCAGGACGTCAAGCTTGCTTCCCTCCCTCCCGAATGGAGGCAGATTGGCAGTCACCATTACCGCCGCCACATTGCTGACCTTCACCTGGTCAGGAAGTGCGTGGATTCCCAGGTGTTCCATCATATTGACCAGAGACTGGACGGTGAATTTCGTGCCCGATCCGTCCCCGGTCCCATTGAGCCCTACCACGAGTCCATACCCGATCAGTTGATTGCTGCGAACCCCTTTCAAGGACGCGATATCCTTGATACGCGCTGACCAGGCTAACCCGGCAAACAGCAGCACAACAAAAAGAGTGAAAACGCTCAGGACCATGAAAGGCCGGTATCGATTCCCCATGCTTCTCCCTCCTAAAAAGGCCAGACCACGTCCAGGATTCTTGCCAGCCATCCGGGACGTTGCTTGTCGCTTACCGGACCGCTGCCCGTGTAATCAATTTTCGCGTCGGCGATATAGCTGGAAAGGACCGTATTATCGGGTGAAATATCACTGGGCCGGATGATTCCCGAAAGGGTGATATTCTGGGTCTCATTATTCACCCTGATCTTGCGGGTGCCTTCGATGAAAAGGTTCCCGTTGGGCAGGACCTGCACCACCTTGGCCGTAATGGAAGCGGTCATGCTTTCATCACGGCTCGTGGAACCGGAACCATCAAATTTGTTGCCCATGGAGGCCTTAAACATTGCGGTATTGTCAAAAGCATGTGGCACACCCCATGAACCCATCTTGGTTTCATAGCCGAGGAGATTACTGATTCCGGCGTCAATGGAAGAGGTCCGCGCCGTCTTCGTGTCGGCTTTCTTGGTCGCCTTGGATGTCTCCACGATATTGATGGTCACCAGGTCTCCCACCTTGTGCGCCCGAAGATCCTGGAAAAAGCCGTAATAACTGCTCTCCCGAAAGAGACTCGCCTCCGTCGCGGCCTGATACTCCTTCCCGGAATATGCCTTCGCGGGTTCTCCCTTTACGGCTTGCACACCCGGCACCATCGTTCCGGTCTGCTTCATGGCTTTTCCACCCGCGCAGGCCGACATTGCCATGGCCACAAGAAAAATCATCCCCAACCTGATACTCTTTTTCATAGCACTTTCTCCTAAAAAGAGACCCTCACCTGCCCGGGGCCGATAACGTTCGCAAAGATCTCTTTCCCGCTGCTGATATTGATGACCCTGATTTGTTCACCAGACCGTCCTTCTTCCATCACCTTGCCCAGCGTGCTCACGGCCACGGAGCCGTTTTCGGCTTTTATGATGACCCGGTCACCTTTTCTGACCGCTGGCGGAATTTCCACCATTTCCCGCTTCACCACCTGGCCCATCTGAAGGGTCCTGGCAGCCCGCTTTCCGACTACCTGTTCCAGGCTCAGCACCTCTGTCCCGCCTGATCGTACTGATTTCTCAGTCACTTCCACGAGGTCTCTCGGTCCGATCATTTCTCCCTTCCGGATCTTTCTCGCTGTCTTTATTACCCTCCGGGTGACCAAAATCCGTCCGGTAGCCGGGACTTTCTTGTACACCCGGCCATTCACGGAGAAGGAAAGCACCAGGGAGATATCACCCACGAAATCTCCTCCCATTCTTCCCTGGACCTCCCATGAAAGACGGCCGCACGGCAAAGTGACCGGCCCGGGCACCCGCACTCTTTCCAGTTCCATCTCTTTCCTGTCCCATGGAGCATGACTGAAAACATACTGCTTGAAAATGTCGGTCATTTTTTTCGCGCTGATTACCTGACCATCCCTGTGCACCAGGAGATTCTGAGGGACCTTTACCCGTACCTGCTGATCGCCACCCATGAGGGACGAGAGCCGGTAGATCAGGAAACGGCTGTTCAGGGCAAGATCTCTTCCCGGAGCAGGGGCGGCTGCCACTTTTCTCTCCCGCAACCCGGGCACACGCCCGTCCTGCTCCGGGGAAAACGTGGCAATATCTCCGAGCCTGATGGTGTCACCCGTAACCGTGGCCTTCTCCCTGATCCAGATACGCAATTCACCTGCGTGGCTCACGTGACCCAGGGCCAGCAAAACCAGTGTAGCAATCAGGGAAAACGAGAAAAATTTTATCTTCTTCCTGTGCATTTCTTAACTCCTGAGACTGTTCAATTCGTTCAGACTGTTGACCAAAGGTTCTCAGATTTTCCTTAAAGGCTATCCTACCTCCTGATATTGTTCGCCATCTGCAACATCTCATCAGCGGCCTTAATAGCCTTGGAGCTGATTTCGTAGGCCCGCTGGCTCGTAATCATATTTACCATCTCTTCCACCACGTCCACGTTTGACATCTCAAGGTACCCTTGGGAGACAGTGCCCATGCCGTCCACTCCCGGATTTCCCTCAACCGGGTCACCCGAGGCCAGGCTGGTCTGGAAGCGATTTCCTCCGATGCTCAGGAGCCCGGACGGGTTGGAAAAGCTGTAGAGCGTCAATTGCGCGCTTGCCAGCTCGTTTCCCCCTGCATCCATGGCCACCATGTTGCCCCCCGAATCGACGGTAAAATTGACCGTATCAGCGGGAATCGCGAATTCCGGTTGCAAACGGTCCCCGTCAGGAGTGCAAATGTATCCTTCGCTGTCCACCTTGAAGCTGCCTGAACGCACGTAGACCTCTTCACCGTTGCTCAGGACCTTGAAAAAGCCCTTTCCTTCAATGGCCAGATCCAAATCATTCTTGGTCTGGACATAATCGCCCTGGGAGAAAATCTTCTGCACAGAAGTGGGCTTGGTGCCCATGCCCACCTGAATTCCGGTGGGGATCTGTCCACCCGAAGCTGTTGCCGCACCTGGGGCGCGAAGATTCTGGTAAAGCAGGTCCTCAAAATCAGCCCTGCTCTTCTTGAAACCGCTGGTGTTCACATTTGCCAGGTTGTTGGCGATCACATCCATATTGAGTTTTTGAGCTGCCATTCCTGAGGCAGCGGTCCACAGACTCCTGATCATAATTATTCCCTCCCTTGTTTTTTCGACAGGATTAACACCATATTGCAGGATATGTCCTTATCTCAACTTGCTGACCTCATTGATTGCCCGGTTATTGAGCCCGTCCATCACGTGAATCGCCTTCTGATAACTTTCAAAGGCTCGCAGTGAATGGATCATGGAAACCATCTCTTCAGAAATATTCACATTTGAATCTTCTACATACCCTTGCCTGACGATTGTTGTTTCAGGCAACGGGCGTTCCTCACTTCCTTCGGCTGCCCGGAAAAGGGTGGCGCCAGCCTTTTGGAGAAGTGCAGGCCGGGCCAGATCCACCAGATCAAGCTGCCCTACTTCCGAGCCGTCAACCAGGACCTTTCCTGCTTTATCAATAATCACGTTGCTCCCTGAAATGGAGATGGGACCACCCTTCCCCAGGACCGGATTCCCGTCCTGCGTCATCAACAACCCTTGTTCATCACTGGAAAAATTTCCTTTTCGAGTATAACGGACTCCTTCCGGCGTC
>JAFDGR010000164.1 GCA_019309145.1 Deltaproteobacteria bacterium
TATGTTCCGCCATGGTGTCTTCCCAAACGCATTGAGCCTGGTAGAAATACTCGAAATTGCTGAGATTCCCATGGGCGTGTTGATTGAAAACTTTTTTCAGAAAGGCACGATGTTTCCGGTTCGTGAGATCAATATGTCTTGCAATGTAATTCCGTTCCCGGGGGCTCAGGCCGTTGAGTCCCTTTCTGGCGACCTTCTGAACGATTTTCCGGGGGACATTAATGGCAAAGAGATGTTGATCGTGTTCCTTCGTAGCAAGAACAAGCGGCCGGTAGAAACGGTAGGGAAAGCCCCAGCTTCGGCGCCAGTGGGCCTCTTTCAGGAACTGTGTTTCAGATGTTTTCCCCTGGAAATAGCGATCTATTGCCTGTTGCTGCTCCACCTGAAAGAATTCCATGGCAACGTCCGGCCGCGGCTTGTGAGCCAGCAGGGCCTGGAGGATTTGTACCTCTATCAGGTGGTCTTCAGCATTGTCATGCACCTCTCCCACAAATACGAGCCGCTTTCCTTGGAGGTGGCGAACGAGCTCCTCAAAGGATATGGCTCTGGCCTCCGGTAATGCAATAATCTGGCCGGGGAAGAAGTGGCCCCTGATCCCTTTTACCGTCGCAACGGGCATGCGCATGGGCCTGTTCCCGGCACATCCGGATATGCCGAAAATGAACAGGGTGAGCACAAGGAGAAGAGATTGTTTATGAAAATACCGCATTGTCTGATTCCTCCAAGCAGTGGAAACCGAAGGGTGTTGACTCGCCTCTCCCTATCATTTACGCTTGTCTTATGCAAATAAAAGGTTTTGGGAAGCGTTCACGGGTTCAAGGTTCTATTCTTATCCCGGACTGTGTTTGGGAGCATGTTAAGGTGCCATGGATGATTATGAGCCAGGCGTAACTTCCGGTGTGCGGTTCGAGTATGACGCGGAGGGGAGGGAGACACCACCCGGTCTTCCCGAGGCACCGGGAGTGTATATTTTCAAAGATGGAGCGGGCCGCGTCATCTATGTGGGCAAGGCAAAGCATATACGGAAAAGGGTCCAATCCTATTTCAAGCCGTCAGAAGGGATGCCCCGGAAAACCGCGCTCATGATGAAAAACGCACGCTCGCTGGACTGGATCCTGACCGACAGCGAGAATGAGGCATTCATCCTCGAAAGTACCTTGATCAAGAAGTTTCTCCCGCGCTACAATATTATCCTGCGTGATGATAAACGATATCCGTGTCTTCGCCTTGACCTGCAAGAACCCTATCCCCGCCTTCAGATCGTCAGACGCATAAAAAAGGATGGTGCGCTCTATTTTGGCCCTTTTTCCTCGGCGCATTCAGTGCGAAGCACCCTGAAGGTGATTGACCGTATTTTCCAGCTTCGGAAGTGCAAGGAGCAGCGATTGCCAAAACGGACGAGGCCGTGCCTGAACTTCCAGATGGACCGCTGCCTGGGGCCGTGTACCAGGGACGTTTCCCCTTCCCTGTATCGGAACGTGGTTCGACAGGTACGGCTGTTTCTGGAGGGTCGAGATCAGGAGTTGATCACCCAGTTGAAAAAGGAGATGGGGGGTGCGGCTCAGAATCTTGATTTTGAAAGGGCGGCGAGGATCAGGGACCAAATCAGGGCCATAGAGCGCACCGTGGAAAGGCAGAATGTGGTTTCTTCCCGCCTCGATGACAAGGATGTTATTGGGGTGGCGGGGGAAAAATCCATGATCCGGGTGGCCCTCCTGTTTGTAAGGCGCGGGTACCTGATGGGAAGCCGTCATTTCCTGTTCAGAAATCAGGCGGGAAGACCGGCGGAGGTGCTTGAGGCATTCATCAAGCAATATTATGCGAAAGGGGCTTTCATCCCCCGGGAGATCCTTGTTTCAATTGCCATCGAGGATCTCCCTGCCATTGGAGCCTGGTTATCGAGCATGTCGGGAAGAAAAGTCTATATCCACAAGCCCGTGAGAGGAGAAAAACGCAGATTGGCAGAAATGGCGGTGGCCAATGCGGAGAGCAGCCTGGCCGGTGACACGGCCGCCGCCGGGATGGAACTTATGGAAAAACTGGGGGAACGCTTGCGGCTCCGGCGAACGCCCAAAACTATAGAAGGGCTTGATATCAGCAATCTCTCCGGCGAGCAGGCAGTAGGCACGATGGTCAGATTTGTTGACGGACAGGCCGACCGTTCGGGATACAGAAACTACCGGATAAAGAGGGTGCAGGGCATTGATGACTACGGAATGATGGCTGAGATGGTGGGAAGGAGGGCTGTGAAGGGAGATCTTCCGGATCTCTTTGTGGTGGACGGCGGAAAAGGGCATTTGCACGCGGTCCAGAAAATACTTGAATCCGCGGAAGGAGAGGAGAGGCCGGCGGTTGTGGCCATTGCGAAGCCTGATGAAACAAAAGGGGAAAAAAGAGACAAGGTCTACATCCCCGGGAGGAAAAATCCCATCCTCCTGGAACCAAACGACCCCATTCTCCTTTTCCTGATGCGGATACGTGACGAAGTACACCGGAGGGCTATTTTGTACCACCGGACTCTTCGGAAAAAGGCCTTTATTGTTTCTGATCTGGACCGTGTTCCGGGCATTGGAAAGATGCGGAAAAGGCAGTTGCTCACCCATTTCAGAAGCATCAATGCGATTGCCCGGGCAGGCCAGGATGAGCTTTCGGCCGTGCCGGGCATCAGCTCCCGCCTGGCCCAAGAGATCGTCAGGTTTTTCCAGGAATCGTAATCCTCTGACCTTGTTTTTTGCTGGCATACGGCTTGCAGCAATGATTTTACTACCGCGAAAGCACTTCCGGGGCGCCTCAATGGGCCCAAAAAGGGTGAAGTGTCCAAGTGCCCGGCATAACAGGGTTTTGTGGGTTCGTGCCAGGAGGGCCCTTGCGCCGAGATGGTGATCTTCCAGGTTGACAAGATGTTAACAGGTGTGTTAAAAAGGGCACTAATTTCCTGGTTTGTTGGTAACTTATTGGAATAAAGGGTTATTTGTTCTGAAATTGATTCATTTTCCCTGACAGGTGAGAGAGGCTATGGCGCTCAAAAAATTGACCATCGTATTTGTGCCGGATGGGACGAGGGGAACGAGACAGTTCAGTTTGCCAAAGGTGGTTCTCTACGCATTGATTCTGTGCCTTCTTGGGGGCGGGGTCTCTTTTAGCTGGATTTTTCAGCACTACCTGGTGTTGCGGAACAAGATGCCACGGCTGGCCCAACTGGAAAAAGAGAATGAATTTCAGAAAAAGCAGTTTCTGCACCTGGCCCAGCGCATCACCAAGATGACAAAGCGAGTGGGAGAATTGGAAGCCGTCGATCATCGTCTCCGGACCATGGTGAATATGGAGACCGGGGAAGATAAGGGCCCTTCAAACGGGGTAGGGGGGCCTGATCCGGCTCTCCGGGACCCGCGCCAGGTGGCCGAGAAATCATTTCGCACCCTTGTCCGGAAGATGCATCGTTCACTGGATAATTTAAGTGATGAGATTGCTTACGGGAAAAAGGAAAAAGCGGAACTCGAAAAATTTCTTGAAGAGCAGAAAACACTGCTTGCTTCAACGCCGTCAATCTGGCCCACAAAAGGCTGGTTAAGCAGCGGTTTTGGATATCGAACATCACCGTTTACGGGCCAGAGGGAATTTCACAAGGGAATCGATATCTCTGCACGCTTGAAGGCCCCCATCATCGCGCCGGCCAATGGGATCGTGCGGTTCGTCGGGTGGGATCACGGTTATGGAAAGAGTATCATTATTTCGCACGGTCACGGGATTAAGACGAGATATGCCCATCTCCAGAAAGCCCTGGTGAAGAAAGGCCAGTACGTGAAAAGGGGCGACACCATAGCCCTCGTGGGGAGTACACGGGATTAAGACGAGATATGCCCATCTCCAGAAAGCCCTGGTGAAGAAAGGCCAGTACGTGAAAAGGGGCGACACCATAGCCCTCGTGGGGAGTACAGGCCGATCCACAGGGCCTCACCTGCACTATGAGGTTCATGTCAACGGGATGGCGGTGAATCCGTTGCGCTACATCCTCAATTGATTTTTCTCAAACTCTCTTTTTCTATTCAATGCACTATTTTGCTCCAAAGAGATGTGGAGAAGGGGCACAGCAATCTTTTTGCGAGCACGATGGGACCTCACGCTGGCGACGAAAATAGCTGCTCAGCAAGGCGGCCGGGGGCCGTGGCAATTGAGCTGTACCGTGGGATGACATGGGAGGGTCCTCTGCAGGATGAATATGCTTGATTTTTAGCCTCCATCGTTTTTAAATAAAAAGTTACAGATTTTTTCGATAATTTTGAACGACAAGACGTCAATCTGACGATATGAGCCGATATCATTTATCAGTATGGGAAAGAAATCATGATAGGAAAAGTCATTAAAGGCATATTTGGCAGCAAGAATGAAAGGGAACTCAAGCGGATGACCCCCCTGCTTGATACTATAAACCAGTTGGAGCCGAGTTTCCAGGCCCTTTCCGATGAAGAATTGCGGGGAAAGACCGGGGAGTTCAAAGAGCGGCTTGAAAAAGGAGAATCTCTTGATGACCTCCTGCCGGAGGCATTCGCCGCGGTCAGGGAGGCCTCTATCCGGACATTGGGGATGCGCCCGTTTGACGTGCAGCTTATCGGCGGCATTGTCCTCCACAACGGGAAGATAGCGGAGATGAAGACCGGTGAAGGAAAGACCCTCGCGGCAACTCTGCCGCTCTATCTGAATGCCCTTGTTGGAAAAGGGGTGCACCTGGTGACGGTTAACGATTATCTTGCCCAGCGTGACGCGGAATGGATGGGGGCGATCTACAAGTTCCTGGGCCTTTCGGTGGGCGTCATTGTCCACGGCATGGATGACCGGGAGCGAAAAGAGGCGTATGCCTGTGATATTACGTACGGCACCAATAATGAATTCGGGTTTGATTATCTCCGCGACAACATGAAATTTGACGTGGAAGATTTTGTGCAGCGGGAATATCACTATGCCATCGTGGACGAAGTGGATAGCATCCTCATAGACGAGGCAAGGACTCCGCTGATCATCAGCGGCCCGGTGGAGCACAGCGAGAACAAGATCTACGGGGAAGTCAAACCGCAGGTAATCAATCTGAAAAAGAAGCAGGCCTCGGTTATTCGCTCCATTTTGAAGGATATCCGCGCGAAGATTGAAGCGGACCAGATCGATGATCGCACCATCGAGAAATTGCTTCAAGTGAAGCGAGGGGACCCCAAGAACAAGGTTTTCCTGGAGATCCTCTCGGAACATCAGGCGTTGAAAAAGGAAATTGATCGACTGGAAAGTGCCCTGAGCGCGCAAAAACTCCTGCCCGACCTGGACCAGATCCTCTATTGCATCATAGATGAACGGAGCAATGCGGTTGAGTTGACGGAGAAAGGGATTAAACTGCTTGCCGCGAGCGGCCTGGGAGATTTCACCCTCCCGGACCTGGATGATGAAAGCCACTTGATCCGGGAAGATGAGACCTTAAGCGATGAAGAAAAGGAGGAGCGTCTCAAGGAATTGGAAGAGCGTTTTGTGCGGTCATCAGACCTGCTCCACGCGACACAGCAACTGATCAAGGCCTACTGGCTTTTTGAAAAGGATGTACATTATGTGATCAAAGATGACCAGATCGTCATCGTGGACGAATTTACCGGTCGTATGATGCCCGGAAGGAGGTGGAGTGACGGCCTTCACCAGGCAGTGGAGGCAAAGGAGGGGGTGAGCATCGCCGAGGAGAATCAAACCCTGGCCACCATTACCTTTCAGAATTTTTTCAGGATGTACGAAAAACTGGCCGGCATGACCGGGACCGCGGATACCGAGGCCGCGGAATTTGACAATATCTACAAGCTGGATGTGGTGGTAATACCCACCAACAAGCGTATGATTCGTAAGGATTTCCCGGACGTCATCTACAAGACCGAGCGGGAGAAGTTCCAGGCGGTGGTGCATGAGATCAAGGCACTCTACGAGAAAGGACAGCCCGTCCTCGTGGGGACCGTGTCTGTGGAGAAGTCCGAGATGCTCAGCAAAATGTTGAAACGGTCAGGAGTCCCTCATTCGGTGCTCAACGCCAAACACCATCAACGTGAGGCTGAGATCATCGCCAACGCGGGCCAGGCAAAGACCGTGACCATCTCCACAAACATGGCAGGCCGAGGGACGGATATTGTTCTTGGTGACGGCGTTATCGAACTGGGCGGGCTTCACGTCCTGGGAACCGAAAGGCATGAAAGCCGGCGGGTGGACAACCAGCTCAGGGGCCGTTCAGGGAGACAGGGTGACCCGGGATCGTCGCGCTTCTATCTCTCGCTTGAGGACGACCTTCTCCGGATTTTCGGCTCTGAACGGATTTCCTCCATCATGGATCGGCTGGGCATGCAGGAAGGAGAGCCCATAGAGCATAGCCTTATTTCAAGAGGCATCGAGAATGCCCAGAAAAAGGTTGAGGCACACAATTTTGATATTCGCAAGCATCTCCTGGAATACGATGACGTGATGAACAAACACCGGGAGATAATTTACTCGCTGAGAAAAGATATCCTCACGGAACAGGGCATAGATGAAATCATCCTCAATATGATGGACGACAAGGTCGAAGACCTGGTTGAAAAATGGATCGACCCCAAGGAATACCCCGAGGATTGGGACATCAAAGGGTTACAGGAACATCTTGCCCGCCTGTTCGGCATGAAGGTCAGGATCGGACCGGAAGAGGGACGGGATGAAGCCTTTGACGCGCTCAAGCCGGAAGACCTTTCCGATATGCTGAAAAGCCAGGTACTGGAGGCATACGAGAAAAAACAGAACATGTTCGGGAAGGAAGACTTTCGGCAGATAGAAAAGTTGATTCTTCTCCAGATTATAGATGATCAATGGATTGCGCACCTCCAGGACATGGAGCACATGAAGGAAGGGATCGGCCTCAGGGGATATGGCCAGCGTGATCCCCTCATGGAGTACAAGAAGGAGGGCTTTGCCCTTTTTGACAACCTGCTGGACAAGATTCGGGAAGAAGCCCTGAGCATGATTTTCAGGATCCAGTTGATGAGACAGGCCCCCGAACCTGTTTCCAGGAAAAAACGGAAAGCGTTGCACATGTCCCATGGAGGTGATGCCGAGCCACCCGCCACGGTCAGGCGGAAAGAGAAAAAGGTGGGAAGGAATGATCCGTGTCCCTGCGGGAGCGGAAAAAAGTACAAGAAGTGCTGCGGGGCAAACCGGTAAGACAGGCGAAAGGTAAAAGGGGAAAGGCACAAGGCGCAAGGCAGAAGGCGTAAGGCAAAAAGGAAATGACATGGGATATACAATACAGGGATTCAAGGCGTCGGCAGTGGCAGCCGGCCTCAAGAAAGGGGGAGCACTGGACCTCGCCCTTCTTTATTCAGAAAAAGAGGCAACCGCCGCGGGGGTTTTTACCACCAACCTGGTGAAGGCCGCGCCGGTCCTCTTAAGCAGGGAACATATCAGGGATGGAAAGGCCCGGGCTATTGTTGCCAACGCGGGGAATGCCAATGCGTGCACCGGCCCGCAAGGTATGCGTGATGCGCAAAAGACTGCGGAGCTTGTATCGCGGCGCCTTGGTATTCATCCGGAGGAAGTCCTTGTGGCCTCCACCGGGGTGATTGGTGAGCCCCTGGATATGAATCTTATCACGAACGCTGTTGTCCCCTTGGTGGAATCCCTGCAGTCGAGTGGTCTTGAGGATGCCGCAAAGGCCATCATGACGACGGATTCATTCCCCAAGACGGCCCGGTTTGCGGGGGCTGCTGGAGGGCGTCCCTATGAGATTGTGGGGATGGCCAAGGGCGCGGGCATGATCATGCCCAACATGGCCACAATGCTCAGTTTTATCCTCACAGATATCTCCATTGATGCCCATTTGCTCCAGAATGCGCTGCAGGAGGGAGTGGAAAAGACCTTCAATCGAACAAGCGTGGATGGGGACACCAGTACCAACGATACTGTCTTTGCCTTGGCCAACGGCGTGGCGGGAAACGGGCCACTTTCTCAGGAAGACCGCATGGAATTCGCACGCGGCTTGACCCGGGTGATGGATGATCTGGCGCGGATGATCGCCAGGGACGGGGAAGGTGCCACCAAATTTGTCACCCTGGAGCTCAGGGGCGCTGCCAGCGCCGATGACGCCCTTCAGGGCGCACGCACGGTTGCAAATTCAGCCCTGGTGAAAACCGCCCTCTACGGCCGCGATCCCAACTGGGGAAGGATCATGGCGGCACTGGGAAGGGCAGGGATATCCATGGAAGAATCCGCGATGGATATCTGGATCGATGATGTGCAGATCGTGAAAGGGGGATTAGGGTGCGGGAAAGAAGCTGAGGAAATGGCGGCGAAGAGGATGGAAAATGATGCATTCGTGATTATTATTGATATGCATGTGGGAATCTTTGCCGAGAAGATATACACCTGTGATTTGTCCCATGAATACGTGAGCATTAATGCTGATTATCGAACATAGCGCTTGGAGGTGGACATGTATGCGGTAATCATGGCCGGTGGATCGGGGACCCGTTTCTGGCCCGCGAGCCGTGCCGGAAGGCCAAAGCAGTTCCTGAACGTGACCGGGAAGGGCCCCCTGATCGTGGAAGCCTGCGACAGGCTTGGTTCGATCACACCGGATGACCATATTATTCTCATCCTGGGGCGTCAGCACGGTCCGGAGGTAAAAAAGCTCTTTGCAGAGAGGTCCGTCCATATCCTCCTGGAACCTGTTGGCCGTAATACTGCTCCCTGTATCGGACTGGGTGCACTGTATGCTCGGCACCGGGGGTGTGAGGAAGCCGTTGCCTTCCTTCCGGCAGACCATTTCATCAGGGACGAGGATTCTTTTGTTTCAGCCCTGCGGGAAGCGGCGGTGTTGGCCGAAGCTACCGGCGGGTTGGTTACCCTTGGCATCGTCCCCACAAGACCCGAAACCGGGTACGGGTATATCCGGAGGGGAAAAGAATATGATGCCGGCTCAGGATTTGCAGCCTATGAGGTGTCCGCGTTTGTTGAAAAGCCCGATCTGCAGACGGCGAGGGACTACGTGACGAGCGGAGAATACTACTGGAACGCCGGTATTTTTGTGGCAACGCCGGAGAGGATTCTTCAGGAGATGGAAGCACATCTCCCCGTTTTTCAGAAAGGGTTGAAGGAAATTGAGCATGCCTTGGACGGTGAAGACTACGAGCGGATCCTGGAAGAAGTTTATAGACGGACAGAAGGCATTTCATTTGATTATGCGGTCATGGAAAAGACCCGTTCCTCGGTCTTTGTTGTCCCCTGTGACTGCGGCTGGAGTGATGTGGGATCATGGGGATCCTTGTATGATTTAAGGAGAGAAGAACAGGATAAACAGGGGAACGTGCGCGAGGGCGATGTCCTGCTGGAGGAATGCAGCGGGAGCCTTGTTTTGGCCCGGGGGGAGCGCCTGGTGGCGTGCCTGGGGCTCCGGAACGTATTGGTGGTTGATACCCCGGATGCCGTGCTGGTTGCGGATCTTGAAAGGTCACAGGATATCAGGAAGATTGTGAACCGATTAGGACAGAAGGGAAAGGAGTCGCTTTTATGAAAGCGCATGTCTTCAGGGAATATGATATTCGAGGCATTTTTCCGGAAGAACTCAATGAGGAAACGGTGCATGAACTGGGACGGGCCATCGGCACCTTTTACCAGGACCGCGGGGCACGGAAAGTCAGCCTGGGGAGGGATTGTCGACTCAGCTCCCCGGTCCTTTTCGAGGCCCTTCGCAAGGGGCTCCTCGCAAGCGGTATGAAGCTTGTGGGGATAAACATGGTGCCGACCCCGGTTCTTTATTTTTCGCTCCATCATCTTGACGTGGACGGGGGCATTCAGATTACGGGAAGCCACAACCCCCCGGAGTTCAACGGGTTCAAAGTATGCCTGGGGCATGCATCCGTGTATGGCAAGGAGATTCAGGAGATCAGGAAAATACAACAAGCCAGGGATTTTCAAAGCGGGGAGGGCACCTATGAAGAAGCCGATGTGACCGCTCCTTACATGGAATACCTGGTAGGGAGCTTGAAATCCGGTCCGGTCAGGCGGAAAGTGGTTGTTGATGCGGGAAATGGGGCTGCAAGCCACATTGCTCCGGAGATTTACCAACGCATGGGATTTGACGTGATTCCCCTTTTCTGTGAACCGAACGGCCATTTTCCCAACCATCATCCTGATCCCACGATTCCCGAGAACCTGGTGGATCTCCGGGAGAAGGTATCTGAGAGCGGTGCCGACCTGGGCATTGCTTTTGACGGGGATGCTGATCGCATCGGGGTTATCGACCGGAAGGGACAGATCATTTGGGGCGACCGCCTGATGGTGCTCTTCTCAAGGGACTTGCTCGAGAGGCATCCCGGCGCCAAGGTGATCGGAGAGGTGAAATGCTCCCAGGTCCTTTTTGATGATATAGAAAAGCACGGCGGGAAGGCCATTATGTGGAAAGCGGGTCATTCCTTGATAAAGGCGAAGATGAAAGAAGAAGACGCCCTCCTGGCAGGGGAAATGAGCGGTCATCTCTTTTTTGCTGAAGATTATTATGGCTATGATGACGCCATCTACGCGGGGGCCAGGCTTCTGGAGATCCTTTCCCGCAAAGAGGGATCTCTGGATGCATTGCTCGCTGATATCCCTGAGACGTTCAGCACTCCTGAAATCCGGATGGAATGTCCCGAGGAAAAGAAATTTGAGGTGGTCAAGGGCCTTGCGGAGTATTTCAAGAAGGGTTACGAGGTGATCGATGTGGACGGTGCGCGGGTCCTCTTTGATGGAGGCTGGGGCCTTATCCGCGCGTCAAATACCCAGCCCGTCCTGGTCCTGCGCTTTGAAGCAAACACCCGGGAGAGACTTGAAGCAATCCGGGATATCTTCATGGAAAAGTTGAAGGAATACCTCTAACCAGGTTCACGGTTCACGGTTGACAGTTGACGATTCTGAACTTGAAGATTGTTCTTTGAACTTCATGCAGCAGAGGATGATCCGGATCTCTTTTTCCGGGGTCCGGATTATCTTTTTTTGCGCCTTCATCTCGAAGTGGCCGCTCATTTCCTTGAAAAAATTGAAGCTTGATTCCCGGAAGCCTTCTGCGAGGATAATTTCACCGCCCGGTTTGAGGAGGGCCTTGAACAGGCCGAAGAGAGGTTCATAGTCCTTTTCGCTGTAAATAATTTCAGACGCCACAATACGGTCAAATGTGCGGTCAAGATCAGGTCGGTTCCAGTCGAGCCTGCGGATCTCGATCGGGGGATCGGACGGGGAGAGATTTGCAAGGGCATTGGCACGCGCGAAATTGAGGGCATCCGGATCCTGTTCGGTCATGGTGACCCGGTGACCGAAAGAGGCCGCCACAATGCCCACCAGGCCGAGTCCACATCCTACCTCAAGGAGGTTTTTGCCGGGGCGGGGCTCCAGGGAGGAGAGGTGATCGGCAAGCACGACTGACGGCTCCCAGATCTTTGCCCACAGGGGAAAATTGTGGAATACGTCATTTTGGTCCAGAAAGGGCTCCAGTTCCCGGGGAATGAAGAATGAGAATGGTCGATTCCTGATTTTCACTTCGGTGGAATCGGTCTTGTACTTTTTGTGGAAAATATCCAGTGAGAACACGGTGTCCCCCTTGTTTTGTTCTAGCCCACATTTTTCTCACAGGGTTTACGGCATGTCCACAAATTTCTTGCTCAGGGGCCTGGTCCTGCGCGTATTTTGGCCTCTTGATGGTGAATCCGGAGAAAGGATTGTTGGATGGAGAGAGATAAGGGATCAGCGCTTGACAGGCCTATTGTGCTGGCCACCAGGAACACGGGGAAAATCAGGGAATTCAAACACCTCCTTGCCGATTTTCCCGTAGAGATGAAGAGCCTGGATGATTTCGGCCCCATTCCTCCGGTGGTTGAGGACGGGGAAACTTTTGAGGACAACGCGGTCATAAAAGCACGGCACACCGCCAGGATACTGGGCCTTCCTGCCATTGCGGATGACTCCGGTCTCGAGGTGGCAGCCCTTGGCGGGGCTCCCGGAGTTCGGTCAGCACGGTATGCCGGGGAGACAGC
>JAFDGR010000165.1 GCA_019309145.1 Deltaproteobacteria bacterium
ACGTTTACATGCGGCTTCGTCCTCTCAAATTTCTTCTTCGACATCTCTAACCTCCTTAGACAGTAACTGTCAGCATCTCATTTGCGGCTGATCATCTGGCAATTCAAGCGCTTTCCGGTTGAGCGATCAACCTCGATATACTCCTGGAGCCCACGACCGGGATCGAACCGGTGAACCTCATCCTTACCAAGGATGTGCTCTACCTACTGAGCTACGTGGGCACATCTATTCGTTGATGGAATTGCAAAAAGTCCGTCCATGGACTTTTTGCAACTTCTTTGTTCTTGTTGGAGCGGGAAACGGGATTCGAACCCGCGACCCTCAGCTTGGAAGGCTGACGCTCTAGCCAACTGAGCTATTCCCGCCGGTAAAAAAATACACCTCATGCATCTGGTTTCCGTTTCCCCTGTTTTCCCGTCATTGAAGAGTCCCGGGGGAGCTGAAAAACCATCAGCATTGAATTCGCAAGCCTGTATGAAAATGATGAGACGTTTGGTTAAGTGGATGGCTCCTCTTTGTTGGATCGCACAGGATAATGTAAACAAGCTCCAAATACACGCACGACCAAAAAGGCAAGATGGTGGAGAGGGGAGGATTCGAACCTCCGAAGGCTGAGCCGGCAGATTTACAGTCTGCTCCCTTTGACCGCTCGGGAACCTCTCCACGTTCGGTGCCAAAAAAGTCTTGAAAAAATCCTAGACCAACTTTATAGTAACGCCACCTATCCTTTTGACCCGCCTCTGGAGCCAGCGAAGGGAATCGAACCCCCGACCCACTGATTACAAATCAGTTGCTCTGCCATCTGAGCTACGCTGGCCTTCCTAACAGGAAAAATGTAAATGAAAAATTTAATGAGATATGGAAATTTTATCAATGGCTAAAATCACTCAAATAATCTGATTGTCATTACTTATAATATTTATTGTCGTTCATTCTCTGTTTTTCGTTCAAATTCATTGATTTTCTATCTTCCCAGCCTTCCTGCCAGGACACGGCTCATGGAACCGAGGCCACCGCTCTTTATGATATCGAGTGTTTCTTCCTTCTAGGGATGGCTTTTGGTTCTTTTGAAAGGAGAAACGTCCCGGTAATAGCGCCCAGAGGTATTGATTAGTACTTGAACCTTGCAATGCTTTATGCTAGGTATAATTTTTCAACATGCAGATTCGCTATTCATAACAAAAAAAGAAATCTTAATGGAGGAGGGAGAAAAATGACGGCTTTGTTGGGCGGTATTGTTGCTTTGGTTTTGGGTTTGATCGGTATTATTCTCTGGTGGGGAGACTTTGTTGACATACTGCGCGGGAGTGTTCCGCTGATCCTGCTCTTGGGCGGCGCCTTGGCAGCGTATCTCGGGTTTGAAGAACTCAAGGATAAACGCGCCGCCGATACCTTTGAGGATACCAGCACGGACCTCAAGCAGGAAGTGGAGACCCTGAAGGAAGAAATCAAGGAACTGAAAAAAGAGGACGAAAAGCCGCAGGAAAAACAAGAAGACAAAAGCGAATAATCAGTGCCACTCAAAAGGGTCCCGGAACCGTGCTGATCTCCTGCTCCAGGGCCCTTTTTTTATCACCCCATTACTTCCAACGCATTGAAAAAATAACCTATTTCAAACCTTGCCGTTTCTTTTGAATCGGATCCATGCACCACGTTTTTCTCGATATCCGTCGCGAATGCACGCCGTATGGTGCCTTCCTCGGCTTTCGTGTAATCGGTCGCTCCCATCAGGGTCCTGTATCGTTGAATAGCATCTTCCCCCTCCAGGACCAATACAACACACGGGCCGGATGACATAAAATCCGTGACGCTCTCGAAAAACGGTTTCCCCTCGTGGATCTTGTAGAAACCTTTGGCCTGATCCTTTGTCATCCTGATCATTTTCATGGCCACAATTCTGAGCCCTTCCGCCTCCAGGCGGCTCAGAACAGTCCCCACCAGATTCCTTGACACCCCATCAGGTTTTACAATTGCCAGTGTTCTTTGTTTCATGAAATAGAAAACCTCCCTCAGTTAATTTCGTTGACCGACGCATTCACGATCTGATACAAATATGCTCCTCTATAAGAATAGATGATTACGCCCTAGTCAAGGGATTTGTGGAAAGGAAAGATGATAATGATGCAAGAAAACGAACATATCCAAAATAGGGAAAGAATGGATGGGGATCATGTTTTTCAATTCAGTTGTTCACCGGGCCTCTCCTGCTTTACCCAGTGCTGCCAGGATGTCACCATCGTGTTGACGCCTTATGATGTGGTCAGGATGAAAAACGCGTTGGAAATCACTGCGGATGAATTTCTGGACAAGTACGCTTTGATCCTTTCAAAAGAAAAAAAGCTCATTCCCCTCGTCCTCCTTAAAATGGACGAACAGGACAAAAAATGCCCATTCGTGACCAAGGACGGCTGTTCCATTTATGAAGATCGTCCATGGCCGTGCCGCATGTTTCCCCTGGACATGAATGATGACGGAACCTTTCGCATCATCGCCGACAGGGCCCGGTGTCTTGGGCTGTCGTCCAGTGAAAAATGGCCCATTGGTGAATGGCTCATTGACCAGGGTATCGCCATCTACGAGCAAATGAATGACCTTTTTGCCCAGGTTACGACGCCCCTCCAGGCAACAGACCTGGATATTGACAATCCCAAGATCTATCAGATGACGTTTATGGCTCTCTACAATCTGGATAAATTCAGGGATTTTGTCTTCAAAAGCACATTTCTGGATAAATTCGAGGTGGATCAAACGACCATTGAAAAAATCAAGAGGAGCGATATCGAACTCTTGAAATTTTCCTTTGACTGGGTCAAGTTCGGGATCTTCGGTCAAAAGACCTTCATTGTAAAACAGGAACCCGAAACAACGAGTTCCCCGGCTTGACCATTCACCTTATGGACAGCAAAAAAACAAGCAATGTGTTCACACCACTGACAGGTGGAGTCTTCCATTTTAACTGTCATAGAGACATACCCTGTTTCAACAAGTGCTGCGCGAAACTTCGCTTGATCCTCACCCCCTATGATATTGTCCGGATGAGAAAACGCCTCGATATCTCGTCTGGAGAGTTCCTGGAGCAGTACACAGAGACCCTTCTCCGTGAACATCCCCGTTTTCCCATGGTCAAACTCAAGATGCTGGATGACGAAGGACAGCGTTGTCCCTTTGTTACCGCAGAAGGCTGCAGTATTTACGAAGATCGTCCCGGGGCCTGCCGACTGTATCCCATTGGACGGGCCTCAACCCTCGTTCAGGGGGAGCAAGATACAAAAGAACAGTATTTCGTTATCCGGGAAAATCACTGTGAGGGTTTCAAAGAAGAAAAAGTGTGGACATTGGAGGAATGGGTTTCTCATGAAGGGCTTGGTTCCTATATGGAAATGAACGACCGGTGGCTGGCAATCCTGAACTCGCCAAAGAGTCTGGGACCAAAGGAATATCTGGCAAAAAAACACCAGATGTTCTTCATGGCGTCCTACGACATTGATCGATTCCGGAAATTCGTCTTTGAAAGCAGGTTTTTTTCGCTGTTCGAGATCACGCCCGAAAAAAAGCAGGAGCTGGTGTCCAATGATGAGGCCCTGCTCATCTTTGCGTTTGAGTGGCTCAAGTTCAGTCTCTTCGGAGAAAAAACCCTCACCCCTATTTCTTGACCCGTGAGCCAATATATCCGGGTCGCTCACAAATCAGTTCATCTATTTCTGCACTGTTTTCAGACAGGAACCGCAGGATTTGATCTGACTTGGTCTTCAGCGCCAAGGCATTCTGCCCCGCGATATCCGCTCCCTTTATGAGCATCCCGTGCTCGTACAGATAGGCGACAACCATATCATCCGCATCCAGTTCCACCTGGAATTGCTCCTGGAGATACTGCAGCCAGTAACCGAACTCATGGGGATGCTCGATATGTTCTATCGGGATTCCAAGCTCAAAACTCAGGGGCTTCGCCAGCCCCGGCATTACCTTTGATCCTGCCAGGTAATCAAGCACATGGGCAAGTTCATGGATAAGCGCGCTGTCATCAATGGTAGGAGTTATGGCTACATAAATATTATCCGCATCACTCATAGCCGTTTTTTGAATATTCACCATGACGCCACCGCTTCCACCCTTCTTCCGGTTTGAGAGATGCTCATCTGTTCCGTTGATCGCCTCATAGGCACCAAGGTCGATAAATCTGATTCCAAAATGACTCCCTGTCAGATTCTTGATATCCAGAGCCTCGATCATTTCCCGGGAGCGTCCATATGCTACCTCCGGAAGGCTGGTGATCTTTTTCCCCATCTCCTCGGAAAACGCACTCCTCCCCTCCTGGAACAGTTCGTCTTCCCGTCCCAGGTGACATTTCTTGAATTTCTTCCCGCTCCCGCAAGGGCAGGGATCATTTCTCCCGATTTTTTTCAGCACTACTCCTCCATAATACGGTCTTTAAGCGCCTCATTTGACCAGCAGGGCAACGGTCCCTTTGACCCGGTTTTCGGGTCCATGCGATGCCGGTACGAGGCCTTCACATTCTGTGTTTTCAACATGTGGTCCCATCCCCTGACAAAATAGGGGCATGCGTCATTAAAACAGACCCATTGAAAACCTGTACCCGCCCACGTGGAATCAGCAGGGGGTTGCCATTTCTTCATTTCCTTCCCGCAGTACTGGCACTTGGGTATTTCATCCGCACTCATACTCTCCTCCAAAAAAAAGAGAAC
This sequence comes from Deltaproteobacteria bacterium, assembly GCA_019309145.1. Lineage (GTDB taxonomy): Bacteria > Desulfobacterota > DSM-4660 > Desulfatiglandales > Desulfatiglandaceae > B46-G9. Next base: position 4,704 of record JAFDGR010000165.1, read on the forward strand.
CAAACCCGTCAAGATGGAGCGCCAAGGGTTTGGTTCTGATAAAGGCCGAAAATCGCTCTCTTTTACCCGATGGCCTCTTTCAATATGCCCTCAGGTGGAATGACATTGCGGTTCAGCGCGGCATCCTTTTTCAAATCCATTCCAAAGGCCGCGGCCATGAGCTGGGTCAGATACACAATCGGCACATCCAACTGGGTTCCGTATTTCTTGTTGATGCGATCCTGGTACATCTCCAGGTTCATGGCACACATGGGGCAGACCGTGGAAACCATCTTCGCCCCGTGATTGAGCGCGTCTTCCAGGATTGTTTTTACCAGCTCCAGGCAGTAATCCATCTCCGGGAGAAATATCCCTGATCCGCAACACAGCATCTTCTTGGGAAAAGGGACGGCCTCGGCTCCCAAGGCTTCTAATAAACGATCCTGGACCACCGGCTTGACCGTGCTGTCATATTCGCCGTAAGGACGAACAGACTGGCAACCCACATACCCAGCGATCTTTAATCCGTTCAAAGGCTTGGTTACCCTCTCTCTTATTTTGTCGACACCGACATCATTATAAAGAACGTCCTGAATATGCCTGACCTTTATGCCGCCTTTATAGTTCAATCCTCCCTCTGCCAGGCAGTCATTCACCTGCTTCAGGACAGCAGGGTCCTCCTTGATTTCATGGTTCACCTTGATCATCTGAATATAGCATGAACTGCAGGGGGCGACAATATCATAGTTTGCCTTTGCCTCGGCAATGGCAAGATTCCTCGCGTTCAGTACTTTGATGGCAAGGTCGCTTGCGCCTGCGTAGGAAACACTCGCGCCACAGCAATTCCAATCTTCGATTTCCTCAAACTGCATGCCAAGGGCCTCGCAGGCGGGCTTGAGTGACAGGAGAAAATTGGCACCGGTCCCCTCCAGGCTGCATCCCCAGTAAAGATAATATTTCATGCCGCAGCACCCCCTTTCCCCATCTTTTCCGCCTTATCAATCATCTTCCTGAGTGACTGGATTCCCTTGATTTTTTTCTCCGGCAAGAGTTTCATCCTCCCATGGAGAAACAATTTGATTCCCACGTCCATAAAATTCAAGGTGCTCTTTATCCCGTTCACCAGTCCGTCTGCAAAAAAGACACGCCTGGGGAGGTCTTTTTCATCAATGCGGCCGAGTTTATAGACCTGGTTCCAGAACTCCCTTCCAAAGTTCGCGGTGTCCTTCCGGGGCACATAGCCCTGTTTCAGGGCATAATGTGCCAGACCGTGCATCACGTCCATGACCGGGATATTCCGGGGACACTTGACCACACAGGTATAGCAGGACGTGCACAACATAATGGCATTGCTGCTCAGGACCTCCTCCCGCTTTCCAGCCCTGATCAGGGAAAAGATCTGGCGGGGGGGGTAATCCATGTGGTCGCGCAAGGGACACGAGCCCGCACACACACCGCACTGCATACACATCTTGATCTCTTCCCCAAAATCCACGTTTCCGAAGACTTCCTGCGAAAAAGACGGTTCATAGGCAGCCATATTCTTCCCTTTCCTCATTATCGTATGCGGCCCCGGTCAATCGGACCGCAAGGAACATTACCATCCCTTATAGGGATTCGGCCCAACCTCTTCGATCTTTTCCATAAATTCGTCGATGATCCCCGGCAGCTTGTCATAGTCGGTAATGCTCACTTCTACATACTTTACTCTCTCAGATTCCAGGGCAAGACGATCCAGGGTCTCAGACACCTTACTCAACCGCGTTTCAGCCAGTTCACTTCCCTTGATGAAATGACACTGATAGTCATCGCCATGGCGGCACCCAAGCAGGAGAATCCCATCAATACCGCGAGACATGGCATCAGCCACCCAAACCAGGTTCACTGATCCAAGGCACCGGACCGGAATGAAACGAATGTAGGGGCTCCATTTCATCTTCTTGATACCGGCCATATCCAGGGCAGGGTAAGCGTCATTTTCACAAACGAGCGCGATAACTCTTGGTTTTTACTCGTCTTCTTCAGGGACCTCTATCGCCTTGATCATGTTCCCGATCATGCTTACAGAGTAGTTTTTGAAAGATATGATCCTTTCCGGGCAAGCACCCATGCAAACGCCACACCGCCGACACCTTGTGGGGTTCGGGAGCGGGTTGGCCTTTTCATCCTCGTTGATCGCGCCAAATGGACATTCTTCCGTGCATCGCTTGCACTGGGTGCACCGCTGCATGGCGAATTCAGGATAGGACATGTCACCTGCCCGGGGATGCACCGCGATACCCTGTGCCGTGGCCTCGGCACACTGGATAGCCTTCATTGCTGCACCGGTGGCATCATTCTTGGCCATGTCAACCTCCATGGGCCTTCGTACACATCCTGCCGTATAGATACCGGTCCGCCTCGTCTCATAAGGAAAACAGATAAAATTGGAATCAGGGAACCCATACTTGAGGGTGGGCAGTTCAGGACCCTGTCGATAATCCAGGTGCAGAGCAGGTGTCGCGAAAAAGCCGGAATCGGGAAGCACTTCAATCATCCCTTCCTCGTCGGCGTCCTCGGCATCGGCCGGGGCCTTGATTTTGGGTGTTACTTCCGGCTTCGTTGCCGGCACCATACCAACCGCCAGCACGACCAGGTCAAGATCTTCTACCTTGATCTTCTCGCCCAGGAGTTCATCATCGGCTTCCACGTAGAGTTTCCCGCCGGACTCTCCGACGTCAGAAACGGTACCCCGAATGAAGATATCCCCGTCATTCTGGCCCTTGCGATAAAAATCCTCCGCCTGGCCCACGGTCCGTATATCTTTATAAAGAATGTAGTTCACCGCCTCCGGGTCCTGTTCTTTGACATAGGCCGCCTGTTTCAGAGACACCAGGCAGCATACAGAGGAACAATAGGGCAGGTGTTCAGGATCCCGGGAACCGGCACACTGGACGAAAAGCACGTTTTTCACCTCTTTACCGTCCGAAGGCCGGGTAATTTTTCCGGCGGCTGCCATTTCCTCCATTTCCACATTGGTGATCACGTCTTTGAATTTCCCGTATCCCAAATTATCCAGCTTGTTGGCATCATACGGAACCCAGCCGGTGGCCTGAACCATGGCTCCTACCCGCTCGCTGCTCACATCTCCATTGGATTTAATGTCAACGGTAAAGAGACCAGGCCCCCCCATCACTTTTTCCACGCTTGATCCGGTATACACCTTGATCTTGGGATTATCTTCCACCGATTTGATCAAATCATCAAGGCCGGTGTCACTCACTTCCTTGTAGGGAAGCGTTACCAGGCTCTTCATCTTGGACATGAACCCACCAAGCTTATCCTCTTTTTCCACCAGGATAGCCTGGTATCCGGCCTTCGCCGTTTCCAGGGCCGCGGTCAGCCCTGCCACGCCACCGCCCACGACCAGGACGTCCTTGGAATATTCTTCCTCGGCCTTGAACGGTTCCGGCAAGTCCGTGTCATTGGCCTTGACACATCCCATTCTG
>JAFDGR010000166.1 GCA_019309145.1 Deltaproteobacteria bacterium
CGTCAGGGTCAGAGTTTTGCCCGTCCCCGCTCCTGCCACCACCAGCAAGTGCCCCCCTTCATGGAGGACAGCTTCCCGTTTGGCGTCGTTCAGGGGATCCAGGATAGGATCAGATGCAGGGGACGGGGTTTTTCGGGCAGGGGCGATCTCCCTTCCGGGCCGTTTCTTTTTCTGGACAGTCGCCGGGGATTCTGACCTTGCTTTTGGTTCTTCAGGAGGAAGAAAAAAGGCAAGCTGCCCGGCGAAGGTCTCTTTTTCGGTTGGGGAAAAAAGGTGGATACGGCCGTATTCCCCGTCGTACCCGGCTTCCCGGATCACCTGGCCTCCCCGCATCCTCCTCACGGCCTCGGCAAGCAGTCCTCCCCCCGCTTTTTCGATTGCAGGAAGGGGTATCTTCATCAGGATCTCAAGTTCGGGACCAAGATCCTGGAGCAGCAGTTCATACCGGGTCATGACTTTGTTGGTGGCAGGGCCACAGCCCAAGAGCTCTGAAAGGATCTCCGTCAAAGGGATCAAGCTGTGGACATCCTTGGTGATGACCGGCTCCTCCCGATCCGCAAGATCATAGATCCGGTTCAGGACGCCGACGGTCATGGGTTTGCCGCAAACCGGGCAGATTCCTCCCTGCTCTCTGGTTTCTCTCGGATTGCACCGTACCTGGCATTTCCGGTGGCCGTCCAGGTGGTATTTCCCCTCCTCCGGGTAAAATTCGATGGTTCCAAGGAAACCATTCCCTCCGGTCATGGCCTTGACCATGTGGGGGTAATCCAGGGTGGTGTCAAACAGGTTTGCCTCGCGGCCCAGTTTTGAAGCTGAGTGGGCATCGGAATTGGACACCAGGAGGTACCTGTCGAGGGCGGAGATGAGCCGGTTCATGGCCGGGTCTGAAGAAAGACCGGTTTCAAGACAATGGATGTGGGAAGTCAGGTCCTCGAAACATTCCTCGATAGCATCGAATCCCGACTTGGACCCGAAGAGGGAAAACCACGGGGTCCAGACATGGGCCGGGATGAAAAAGGCGCGTTCACTGGCGTCCAGGGTCAGTTCGAGGAGGTCATGGGAATCGAGTCCCAGGATCGGTCTCCCGTCGGACGTAATGTTTCCTATCCTGTGGAGCCGTTTCTGAAATCGCTCCACCGATGCCATGTCAGGCATGAGAATCAGGTGGTGTATCTTCCGGGTCCTGCCGTTCTTCTTGTAGATGCAGCTGATCTCACCCGTGAGCAGGAAACGGGTCGGGCCTGCACAACGCTTGGGCAGATTCGCTTCCACCTCCTTTTCAAGGTCAGGGTTTAAGCGGAAGAGACCGTCCTCCGCCTCCACCAGTTTTTCCCTGAGCTCCTTTCCCCACGCGGGATGCGTAAAATCACCGGTGCCGATGACGGAAATCCCCTTTTTCCGTGCCCACATAAAGAGGAGTTCGGGATCAAGAGCCTTTGAGGTTGCCCTTGAATAACGGGAATGGATGTGGAGATCAGCGATGAATTTCATGGGACTAAAAAACACCATCCGTATCCATATGTCAACCTCTGGATTTTTTGCCTTGACTGTTTTTTCCTCCTCCAGTAAAAGAACCCCATATCGTTCAGGTGCTCGCAAAAGAGCCGAACAGGGAACCTCGTGAGAATCGAGGACGGGCCCGCCGCTGTAACCCCGCCTTTTGCTGGTGGATCAGGCAAAAGGGACTCTTTCAGCCTCTGTATGCCACTGTGCGGCACTCAGCGTCCATTGAGTGCCGGATGGGAAGGCTGCTGAAAGAGCGGGGAAGTCAGAAGACCTGCCTGAACGCGTGGCGTTCCCCTCGCGGTTAGGGAGTCGCTGGAAGATCTTGAGGTGAAAAAAGGGATATCCCCGGATCAATTTTATTCGATCCGGGGATTTTTTTTGGGCACACCATGAAAACAGGAGGGTATTGACGATGAAAACCGGGGTGATTCTTTATGTATCAGGAGCGAGTGCAGAACAGGTTGATTTCGATATCATCAAAGCAGCAAGCAGGATGGATATCGACGCGGACAGGGTGGAAACCGTGCTCGGATCGTCTACGTGTTTTGATGTGATGGATGCCTGGTGGAAACTCACCGTAAAGGGCATGAAAAAGGTGGTATGCCTGTTTGCCGAGGTGACGGACGATCATGAACTCAGGCTCACGGGCCGTGAACTCCGCCTCTGCGGGTAAGAGAGGTGCGCGTCATGGTGAAACAAGACACTTAAGTCCTACACGGTTTCGATTTCTTTGCGGATGATGGCCTTGTCGTACGCGGCGATGACATCCTTGTCCCTGAGGGTGCCGATTACTTTTCTCCCGTTTTCACCGCCGACCACGGGGAGCTGGGAGATGCCGAGATTGCTCATGGTTTTGAGTGCCGTCAGGATGCTGTCATGGGTCTGGACGGTCTTGAGATCACTTGTCGCGACATCCTTGGCCACCACGAGCAGGTGCAGATCGTGTTCTTCAAACAGGGGTCTGATATCCCTGAACGAAATGATCCCGGTCAGATCACCCTTATCATTTACCACATGGAGGTAGGAGGCATCTTCCGTCTTGAAGGTATTTATGAGGTCCAGGAGGTTCATTCTCTCAGGGACGGTTAGTGGGTGTTCCGTCATAAATCTGCCCACTTGCATGGAGCGTAAAATATTCTGTTCCATGCCTCCTGAGATATCCACGTCTCTGCGCAGCAATTTGATCGTGTAGATGGATCCTTTCTTGAGAGACGAGGCAAGGATCGTGCTCAGGATACAGGTAATCATCATGGGAAGGATGATCTTATAGTTGCCGCTCAATTCAAAGATGATGATAATAGCGGTGATGGGTGCGTGGGTTGTCCCCGCAACGACCGCCCCCATCCCAACGAGGGCGTAAGCTGCCGGAGATGCGGTCAAAGAGGGAAAAAGGATGTTGGCGATCCAACCAAAGAACCCGCCGGCCATGGCTCCGATGAAGAGGGAAGGGGCGAAGATCCCGCCGGACCCGCCGGATCCGAGGGTAATGGATGTCGCCGCAATCTTGAGGAACACGAGAGAAATGAGAAACATCCCGGAAAGCCTGTTGAAGAGTGCCTCGTTGATGGCGCCGTAACACACCCCAAAAACATGAGGAAATTTGATCAGGATGAGTCCAAGCAAGAGCCCCCCAATGGCCGGTTTGAGCCACTGGGGCATGGGAATGGCATCGAAGAGATCCTCTGTTCCGTACAGCGTCACAATGAAGAGCACGGCGACCAGGCCGGCGAAAAGCCCCAGGAAGGGGTAGATGGCGAACTCCCACAGGGTCTGCAACTGGTAGCTTGGAATGGTAAAAGCCGGAAAATCCCCGAAATAATGACGCGATATGGTTGTTGCGGTCACGGAGGAGAGGACCACCGGTGAAAAGGAGGCAATGCCGAAATCACCGAGAAGAACTTCCAGGGCAAACAGGACGCCCGCGATGGGGGCATTAAAGGTTGCGGCGATACCCGCCGCGGCGCCGCATCCTACCATGGTTTTCTGCTGCATGCGGGAAACATTGAAAAGCTGGGAGACGGTAGAGGCCAGGGAAGATCCGATCTGCACGATGGGTCCCTCCCGTCCTACTGAACCGCCTGATCCGATGCAAATGGCAGAGGCCATGATCTTGGCTGCGGCGACCCGTTTCCTGATTCTGCCGCTGCGCAAGGCCACTGCTTCCATGACCTCCGGGACCCCGTGCCCCTTTGCTTCGCTGGCCCCGAAACTCACAATAATTCCGACAAGTAATCCCCCGAGGCAGGGAACTCCGACGATTACATAGAGCGGCAATGTGTGTGAAAAAGTGAGGATGTCGCTGGTGTTCTGATAGAATGCGTATTGGGCCACCTTTATCATGAGGCGGAAAAGCACAGCGCCGTAGCCGCTCAGGAAGCCGATAAGGGCCGCAACGAGCAGGGTGAGGATTCGTTCATCCAGGTGGTAGCGTTTCAAGACATTTTTAACGGTCTGGTGTCTGTCAAATAGCATATCGCAAATGCATCCCGTTACAATCACATGAAGGGTGGAAGCGGGTGGCTCAGGCTGATTCCCTTGAGATCGAGCCTCACGTCGTACACCAGGATTTCCACCCCGTTTTTCAGTGCCTTTCGAAGTTCCCGACCGTATGCAGGGTCGATGTGGTCTGCAGGCCTGAATACATGCGCATCCATGCGCTGGACGAGATAGAACATGACGGCCCGGTGCCCCCGGCAAACTTGTTCCTGGAGTTCTACCAGATGCTTCAGGCCCCGAGCTGTCACCGCGTCGGGGAAACAGGCGGTTCCATCGGAAACCAGTGTGCAGTTCTTGACTTCAACGAAACACCGGTTTCCATTTTTTTCCAGCAGGATGTCAATGCGCGAGTTGGTGCCGTATTTCACCTCGCTCCGGGTCGTGTCATATCCTGCCAATTCCGGGACCACCCCTGCTCGGATCGCTAATGTGACCAGCCTGTTGGGAACCAGGGTGTTCACGCCTACCAGGGATGAGGGCATGTCTATGATTTCCCAGGTATATTTGAGCCGGCGGTTGGGATTTTTGTGGTGACGGGAGAGATAGACGGGACGGCCGCTCTCTGCGCATGCTTCCATGCTCCCGGAATTGGGACAGTGGGCCGCCACCACATGACCGTTTTGGAGTTTCACATCGGCAATAAAACGCTTGTACCGCCGCAACAGGGTACCTTTCAGGAGCGGCGGCCATGCAAGGAAGTTGGACTTTTTCCCGTTCATGACGTCCGGCGCTTGGCCCTTTCTTCGTCCCGGAGGACCCTGCGCAAGACCTTGCCGACCACCGACGTGGGGAGCTCATCACGGAATTCCACTTCCCTGGGTCGTTTGTACCCGGCCATTTTGTCCTTGCAGAATTCGATGATTTCTTGCTCATTTGCTTTCTCGCCGGGCTTGAGCTGGATAAATGCCTTCACCGCTTCGCCCGACTTTTCATCGGGGACCCCGACCACTGCTGCAAGGGCCACCTTGGGGTGGGTGTAGAGGACCTCCTCTATCTCCTTGGGATAGGCATTGAACCCGCCTACCAGGATGAGGTCCTTCTTGCGGTCGGTAATGACCAGGAACCCTTCCTCGTCAAAATGGCCGATATCTCCGGTCAGAAGGTATCTTCTCCCCTCGATTTCCCTGAAAACGGCCTCATTGGCCTCGGGCTTGTTCCAGTAGCCGAGCATGATCTGTGGGCCGGATGCGGCGATCTCACCATCCTCCCCGTCGGGCAGCTCCTGGAGGCCCGTATCCAGGTCCACGATCTTGATGTCCGTATTGATGAAGGGGAGACCAACAGACCCCACCTTGCGCTGCTCCGTGTTCGTGGGGTTCAGGGTGATGATGGGGGAAGTCTCGGTCATGCCATAGCCCTCGAAAATGACGGCCCCGGTCATTTCCTCAAACTGTCTGACTACCTCCACCGGCAGAGGGGCGGCCCCGGAGCCGCACCCGGTGATGGAAGAAAGGTCAAAACGGTTGATCAACGGATGGTTCACGAAGGCTGAGTAGATGGTGGGGACCGCTGTCAGGATGGTCACTTTGTGCTTTTCCACCGCCTTTAAGACCTCGGTAAACGGGGGGGTTCCGGCCCGCGGATCCGGGATGCAGACCACCTTCGAACCGGTATAGCAACTCCAAAGCATAACCAGGGTGAGGCCGAAACTGTGGTACCAGGGAAGAACGCCGAGAAAAGTATGTTCTCCTCCCCTGGCCAACTGCACGTTTGGTTTCCCTGGTTCCTGTTCAACCCAGGTCCATTCCTGCACGCTCATCACGTTGGAAACCAGGTTGGCATGGCTGAGGCAGGCCCCCTTTGGCACCCCGTTGGTCCCCCCGGTGTAGAGGATATTCGCGACATCCTTCACAGGGTCCACCTCGAACCGGGGCGGTTCCGGTCGTGCCGATTTCACTGCCTCGTCAAACAGGATATGTCCGGGCTCGTGCCGGTCGGCTTTTGGAATTTTTCCCAGGAGTGACCCGAAGGTCCCCTTGAGCCACGGCAGGTACGACTTCACGTTGCAGATCACCACCGTTTCCACCTCGGTATCCCTGGCGGCCTCGACAGCCGTGGGATAGAAGTTGGGGTGGTCCATGACGAACACGGCCCTGGAACCCGAGTCCTTGAGCTGGTAGTTGAGTTCAGAGGCCTTGTAGAGCGGGTTACAGGTAACACAGACGCCGCCGGCCTTCTGGATGCCGAAAAAGATCTCCGGATAATGGGGAAGGTTGGGCAGGAAAATAGCCACCCGGTCCCCTTTTTGGATGCCCCGGGAGGCAAGAAAATTGGCGATCCGGTCAGCCGTGTCTTTGACTTGGGCATAGGTCCTCGGCACATCCGCGAATATGGTATAGGTGGCGTTTGGGAATTCGCGGGCGGTATCATCGAGGAGGGAATAGAGTGGCTTTTCATATCCGGTTACTTCATGGGGGGCGTTTTCGGGCCATTTCGGGCTTTCCCAGGGTTTGCGTGACATGGCAGGCCTCCTTTCATCGGTTTGGAGTGGAAAGAAAGGTTAAAATGCCGACGCGATAAGTAGTGTTTCTATAGCACAAAAGAGGGTAAATGGGGAAAGGAATATTGTTTGTTCGGAAAGAAAATGGTCTATTTTTGCCAAAGGGCTTCCCGCAGGCCCGACGATCGTTCTATGCGCCTGCTTACCCCTTCCAGAAAGACCTCCTCAAGGCCCCAGACCTCTCCTCTTTTCCGCGCGCGCGTCAGCCCCGTGTAAATAAGTTCGCGGGTCAGGATCGGTGACGGTTGATCCGGCAGGATCAAGACCACTTCATCAAATTCCGATCCCTGGCTCTTGTGCACGGTCATGGCAAACACGGTCTCATGCTCCGGTAATCTCGCGGGATGGATTTTTCGGATGGAGCCGTCCTGTTTTCTGAAAAGGGCACGGGGATCTCCGCTTGCGTCAGGATCCGGAAAAATCAGCCCCACGTCGCCGTTGAAAAGGCCCAGGGTGTAGTCGTTCCGCGTAATGAGGATAGGCCTCCCCCGGTACCAGATTCCTTCCTGGCTGATAAGGTTTTCCGCCTGCAGGATCCGCTCGACCACGCGGTTCAGGTTCAGGACGCCATAGGGCCCCTTTCGGAGCGCGCACATGATCCGGAACCGTTCCAGCGCGAGAAAGGCTTCTTCGGGGTCTTGCGTCTCCAGAGAGGACCGGTAGCCGGAAAGCACCTTGTCTCTCAACGCACCCGGCAAGTTTATGGGATCGGGGAGCCTCACCCATGAGACATCATCCCGGGATCCATTCTTGAGGATGATGAGCGCTTCCTCCCCATCTCCCCGGTTCACTGCACGGCTCACACTCCCTATGCCGCTTTCTTCTCCAAAACGATAGTTTTTCTCCAGGCGGACGAGGGAGTCCTGGATGAGTGGGCCGGGTCCTTCGGGAATAACCTGCCCGGTGAGCTTGTGGTAGTATGCGCAAAAGGCCGTGGAATGACGATGAATGGACCCCCTGTCGCAGATGTCACCCAACACGGCCCCGGCTTCCACCGAGGCAAGTTGGTCCTGGTCTCCCAGGAGAATGAGTCTGGCATGGGAGGGAAGGGCCTGCACGAGTTTTGACATAAGCGGGAGGTCCACCATGGATGCCTCATCCACAATCACCCCATCGACAGCCAGAGGGTTCTCCGCGTGGTGCCGAAAAAAAGGAGAACCGGAAATGGGCCCGAGCAGGCGATGGATGGTGGATGCCTCCGAGGGGAGGCTTTTCCGGATCGATTCGGGAAAGAGGGCGTCATCGGTGGCGGCACGGATGGCCTCCTGGAGCCGCTGGGCAGCCTTGCCGGTCGGCGCCGCAAGCGCCATCCTGGAGGGATGCCCGCTGTGCTGCAGGGCGATGAGGGCAAGGATCCTTGCGACGACAGTACTCTTCCCGGTTCCCGGTCCCCCGGAAATGACACAAAAGGATCTGGTGACGGCAGCAAAACAAGCCACTTCCTGCCAGTCGGGGCCGGTACTGTTTTCTCTCTCGAAAAACCCGGCAAGCCCCTTTTTCAGGACGGCTTCATCAATGTGGTCAAACCCGGCATTGACCGACTCCTGTATTTTACGCACAAGGAGGTGTTCGTATTCCCAGTACCGGAAGAGATAGAGCCGGTCGTTCTCATCAAGTATCAAGGGCGTTTCGTCACCCGG
>JAFDGR010000402.1 GCA_019309145.1 Deltaproteobacteria bacterium
GAAATGGCTAATATTGATGATGATGTTGTTGCCGGTTTCGGAGAAGAATGGTCCCGGTATGATCAGTCAGGGGTGTCACGGCAAGAACTGAAAAGGCTGTTTGATGCGTATTTTTCCGTTTTCCCCTGGGAAGGCCTCACTAAAAACGCTATCGGCTTTGATATAGGTTGCGGAACGGGACGATGGGCCGCCTTTGTGGCGCCGCAAGTCGGCCTATTGCACTGTATTGATCCCAGCCGCAAAGCCTTGGATGTGGCAAAAATGAACCTGCAGGAATTCTCAAACTGCAGATACCATCTGGCCTCGGTCGATGAAATCCCGCTTCCTGATTCATCCGCGGATTTCGGTTACTGCCTGGGGGTGTTGCATCATACCCCGGACCCGATAGCTGCCCTCAACGCTTGCACCGCAAAGTTAAAAGCAGGGGCGCCGTTTCTCGTGTATCTCTACTATGCATTTGACAATCGGCCGGTATGGTTCAGGGCAATATGGCGACTCAGTGACTTCTTGCGCAGAGTGATCTCAAGAATGCCCTATTCATGGCGATATGCCGCGAGTCAGGCTGTTGCTGCCTTTGTATACCTGCCCATGTCGCGATTTGGGCTGTTCCTCGAAAAATCCGGTGCCAAGATTGATTCATTCCCACTGTCTTACTACCGGCGCAGCAGTTTTTACATCATTGGCAATGATTCACTTGATCGTTTTGGGACCAGGTTGGAACATCGTTTTACCCAAACAGAAATACGGCATATGATGGCGAAAGCCGGGCTGGAGGACATCAGATTTAGAGAAGCTCCACCCTACTGGTGTGCGGTTGGAATCAGGAAATGTGCGGAATAGTGGGTTTTAAATCGTATCGGGATTTTGGTCGCCACACCCGCATCTATGAGTATCTTGACATCAAATCTGATTTCTGATATTCTGAAATCTGGAATGGAGCCTGTCAGAATGCAGAATGAATTAGGAGGCAAGGATGCAAGATCTTAAGCCGATCATAGCTGAAATAAAGGCCCGCGGTCAGTTGACTATTCCCAAGAAGATACGGGAAATGGGTCAGCTTGACAAGGGACGACAATTGCCCTTAAATGAAGCGAGAAGGGAGATCAAAAAAATACTCAGGCAAACGGGTCTTTCTGTTAAGGACGTATTAGCGGGGATCAGCGAAGAAAGAGAGGCGCTTTACGAAGAAACCTATGGGAAGAAAACCAGTTAAAGTTTTTATCGATTCAAATGTGATCATATCGGGCATCTTTTCAGATACAGGAAGCCCCCGCCTCATGCTTGATTTGTTGTGCCTCGGGCTTCCGTTTATCAGGGGTGCCACAGGGAGATACAATATCATAGAAATCGAAAGGAATTTGAAACGAAAAATGCCTCAGGCTATGCCCACATATAAAAAATATCTCCCGGATCTGAACCTGGAGGTCATCCCGATTCCTTCAGAGAAAGAAATACAGAAATATCGTGGGCTCATCTCCCATAAAGATGTGCCTGTTCTTGTGTCGGCTATCAAGGGCGATGCCGATTTCCTTGTCACCGGGGATAAGAAGCATTTTTCAAAGCTGAAAAAATGCGAAGACTTAGATCTGAAGGTAGTCAGTCCATCAGAATTCCTGGAAGTATTTGTAAGCCTATTCAATGATTTTCAGGTGAAATAGAGGTCTCTGCTTCTTAGAAAAATATGTCATGTGCGGAATAGTAGGTTTTAAATCGAATCGGGATTTTGGTCGCTTGCGGGATTCACTCCCTGAAGCGACTTCAAGACTTGTCCATCGCGGCCCGGATGATACGGGCCTTTTTTTTGATCAGGAGTCCGGGGTGGGGCTGGGACACAGGCGGCTGTCGGTCATTGATCTGTCTGAAGCGGGACGTCAGCCCATGGCAAGTGACGATGGGATGGTACATATCGCTTACAACGGCGAGATCTATAATTTTCAGAAGATTCGCATCACGTTAGAGGGACATGGCCATCACTTCCGGACAAGAACCGACACAGAGGTGATCCTCAAGGCCTATATGGAGTGGGGAATCGGTTGTCTTACACGTTTCGTCGGGATGTTCGCATTAGCCCTGTGGGACAAGAGGATCGGAAAACTGTTTCTTGCAAGAGACCGCATCGGTATCAAGCCCCTTTATTACTATTATGGTGAAAGCGAGTTCCTTTTCGCTTCCGAACTCAAGGCCTTGATGGCCTTCAAGGGTTTCCCAAAGGACATAGACCCTGATGCTGTGCCCCTTTTCCTGCACTACCAGTATATCCCTTCACCGAGGACTGTTTTCAAAGATACCTTCAAGCTTCTGCCCGGGC
>JAFDGR010000167.1 GCA_019309145.1 Deltaproteobacteria bacterium
ATCAAACCTGGAACTGAGATTCATGGCCCAGCCGGCGTTGGCAAATTCCGCAGGCCAGATGACATCCATGAAGAAGACGTCCACACTCGCGTCCCTGTTTTTGAGGCGCTGGCTGACAATAGCATGGTATTCGGTGGAGGAGTGGGGCCCGACCTGCACCCTGACGCGGATGTCCGGATTCGATCTCTCGAAACGTTGCAGCAGGCGATTCCACACTTCCGGCTGATTGGGCTTCCAGGTGAGAAAAACAATGCTGGTTTGCTCCCGGGCGCCGGCAAGATCACCAAAAGCCATCGTGATGCCCAGGAGAAGAAAGAGAATGATACTCGTGCGTGGGGTTCTCATGGAACCTCGAAACAGCCTGAAAAAGGTCTCAGTCAAAGAGCTTTGATACCTTTTTCTCTTCACCCAGTATTCCCTGAGGTCGGTAGAGGAGGATGACTTCAAGGAGAATCCCTACAATGAGAAAGCGCAGATAGGGGCCTTTGCCCCGGATAACATCGGGAAGCATATCCATCAGAAAATCACTGCCGATCCAAATCCCCCATATGACATACGCCCCCAACAGGGCGCCCTTGTTGTTACCGCTTCCCCCTGCCATCAGCATGACCCAGATAATAAAGGTCCCATAGAGGGGCGTAAACACATCGGGAGAGATGGCCTTGGTATAATGGGCGTAAAGGGCTCCTCCCACACCCATGACCATTGAACCGAAAATAAGGGACTGCATCTTGAAACGGAATACATCTTTTCCACTGGCCGAGGCTGAAATCTCATCCTCACGGACAGCCCGCAAGACCCTTCCCCAGGGAGATCTGATTCCCTTTTCGATCAGGAGGTAGACAATAACCATAACGATTAAGACAATCACCAGGTAAACATAATCATAATTCCGGCCGCTGACCAATGAATGCAAAGGCTGGGGCAATCCCATGAGCCCCTGGGGACCGTTGGCCAGCCATCTTTCATTATTAAAAATCAAACGAAAGGTCTCTGCAATCCCCAGCGTGGCAATAGCCAGATAGTCCTCGCTCAGCCGCAGTGTTGGAACGCCGATAAGAAAAGCAACCAGCCCGCACATGACTGCGGCCCCGATGAGCCCGAAAACAAAAGGCATGTTCAGGCCAAAAAGCTGATGGACGTATTGCCCCAGTACCCCGCTCGGCACGGGCGTGGTGATCATGGCAGAAGTATAGGCCCCAATACAGAAAAACCCGGCAATTCCTATATTGAACAAACCTGTATATCCCCACTGGATATTCAGACCGAGGCAAAAAACCCCATAGATACTCGCCATGATAACCAGGGATACCAAGTACGCTATGACACTGCCCGTTTCCATTACTTATCACTCCCCCCAAAGATACCTTCCGGTTTGATAAACAGGATCAAGATCATGATCATGAAGGCCACTGCCAGCTTATAGGTGGGAGTAAGTACAGCGGTGGAAAGCTGCTCGGCAATACCGATGACCAGTCCCCCGACAAGCGCACCGTACATATTGCCGATGCCTCCCAGAATTGCCGCAGCAAAGAGCGGGATCAGAAAATTCCACCCCATTCCCGGATGAAGCTGGACATCTATGCCGTAGAGCATACCGGCAGCCGCGGCCAGGCCCCCGCCGATCCCCCATGTCCACATCACGATACCCTCGGTATCAATGCCGGAAATGAGGGCCAGCTCGGTATTATCCGCGGTGGCTCTCATGGCCTTTCCCATCTTCGTTCTCTGGAGAAAAAGATGGAGAAGCACAACCAGGACCACCACCAGGGCCACAATAAATATCTGGTCCGGCCGTATTTTTATGCCGAGAGGGAGGTGGATCGCTGGACGCATGACCCCCGGCCTGAAAAAACGATAGTCGGGACCCGTTATAATGAGGACAATCATCCTGATGATAAAGGAAACGCCGAGAGAAGACATGGCAAGGATGACCGCACTGCTATTCTTGAAGCGAAGTTTCTTGTAAAGCAGCCGGTCAAAAAATATCCCGATAAAGGCAACGGACGCCATGCTCAGCGGAAACGCGATCAGCATTCTCCATCCAAAGGAGAGGGGGCCGAACGTGGTATCGGGAACGCCCAGCCACGGAAGTATGACGCTGACGATGAGCAGGGCAATATAGGCACCGGCCGTCATTAACTCCCCATGGGCAAAATTGGCCATTCTGACAATCCCGTAAATCAGGGTAATGCCGATGGCACCCAGGGAGATGATACTGCCCAGAACAATTCCGTAAACAATCAGCTCTGCCATTCTGTCAGCCTCCTAGGTACAGCTTCGCAACTTCTTCATTGTCAAGAAGGGATTTCCCCTCATCATCAAGGACATTCCTGCCCATGGCCAAGACATACCCATGGTCCGCCATCTTGAGGGCCTCCTTCGCGTTCTGTTCCACAATGGCAATGGACACCCCGGTCTTATTGATATCCAATATTTTCTCGAAAATCGTGGCCACCAGGAGAGGCGCCAATCCCGCTGACGGCTCGTCCAGCAGTAAAACGATGGGATCGAGCATCAGGGCTCTTCCCATTGCCACCATCTGCCGCTGTCCACCGGAAAGCTGGCCTGCCTTTTGCTTTCTCTTTTCCCGCAGTGTTGGGAAGAGATTATATATTTCCTCCATCCTCCCGCCGTAATCATCGGTGCGAATGAACGCCCCCATTTCCAGGTTTTCCTGGATGGTGAGAGAGGGAAAAACATTACTCACCTGGGGCACATAGCTGATTCCTTTCCTTGCCACTTTATTGGGTTTCAACCCGGTAATATCCTCGTCCCTCAAAACAATGTGCCCTTTTCTTGGTTTCAGGATTCCGAAAATAGATTTCAGCAGCGTTGACTTGCCCGCTCCGTTCGGCCCGATGATCGAAACGATCTGGTTTGTCTTGACCTCCATGCTCACATTCTGCAGGATATCGAGTTCCGTATAACCAGCTGAGATTCCCTCGGCCTTGAGGATTGTCATCGATATTGCCCTCCCAGGTATGCCTCCAGGACTTGTTCGTTGTTCCGGATCTCTTCAGGAGTCCCTTCAGCCAATTTTCTTCCCTCGCTCATGACAATGATCGGGTTGCAAAGTTCCATGATCAAGTCCATATTGTGTTCGATCAGCAGGAAGGTTATATCCTTTTCGTCACGGAGCCGCCTGATGTTGTCCACAAGCTTTTTCATAAGGGTTGGGTTCACCCCTGCCCCGGGTTCATCCAGGAGGACCATCTCCGGGTCGGCCATCAGGCTCCGCCCTATTTCCAGGAGCTTCTTCTGCCCACCCGAGAGAGACCCGGCGTACTCATCCTTCAGGTCTCCCAACTCAACAAAATCAAGGACTCCTTTGGCCTTTTTCATTAATGCATGTTCCTGCCGCTTGACCGAACCTCCCCTGAACCAGGTATTCCATATATTCTCCCCGATCTGATCTTCCGGCATAAGCATCAGATTTTCAAGAACGGTCATCTGGGCAAACTCGCGGGTAATCTGAAATGTTCTGTAGAGTTTTTGGCGGAAGATTTTGTGGGGGGGAAGGCCGTCAATTTCCTGGTCTTTAAAGAATATCTGACCCCGATCAGGCTTGTAGCGGCCTGCGATAATGTTGAAAAGAGTGGTCTTTCCCGCTCCATTCGGTCCGCCGAAGCTCTTGTACACCCCTTCTACTCTCAGCATATGCGCCTCTCAGCAAAAACAGTTGCTTCTATTCGGAGTCAAGCAGATCTAAATATCTGACGTCCAAACCAAATTTCGTATGTTTTGCTTACTTTAGAAAAGTTCATTCAATATGTCAAACAGTATCAGATTTTTTTATGCATTCACCGGAAAGGAGCGGGATTCATCGGAACTGTTACTAGATCTCTGAGTTTGATGTCAAGAAAAAATGTTTGAAGACAGCGAAAACTTTGCCCGGGTGTTCGCTGGTTCGTAAACCGGGAGGCTGGATGACGAAATTTCTTTGAAAGATGGATCATTTGGTGGTATATATTCAACGCGGTCGGGAAACCGGGCCGGAGAATTATTCAAGCGCAAAAAAATGAATGAAATGTGAGGAGGACGATCATGGGCAAGCTGTTGTGGAAGCCTTCAGAGGAAAGAATCAAAAAGACAAACATGTATCGATTCATGCAAACCGTGAACAGTAAATTCGGCAAAAATTTTGATGAATACGGCCCCCTTTATGAATGGTCTGTTGAAAATATCCCCGAATTCTGGGCAACCATGTGGGAATTCGCAGACATCAAGGCCTCCACGCCCTATGACGAAGTCATTGATGATGTGACCAAAATGCCTGGTGCAAAATGGTTTTCAGGCGCACAGCTCAATTTTGCCGAAAATCTTCTCCGTTTCAGGGACGATCACATCGCGCTTGTTTTCAAAGGCGAAGATCAGAATGCCACCCACATGACGTATGCGGAGCTTTATGACGCGGTGGCACGCCTGGCAAGGTCCTTGAAAGACATGGGGATTCAGCCCGGAGACAGGGTAGTCGGATTCATGCCCAATATGCCGGAGACCATTATCGCAATGCTCGCCGCCACGAGCCTGGGAGCAACCTGGTCTTCCTGCTCCCCCGATTTCGGCATAAAAGGTGTCCTGGATCGCTTCGGCCAGATCAAGCCCAGGGTTATTTTCACCGCAAACGGCTATTCATTCAAGGGCAGAAAATTCGACTCCCTTGAGCGGATAGCAAATATCCTGCAGCAACTGCCCAGCATCGAAAAAGTGGTCGTGGTCCCCTATACCCTGCAGGAACCGGATATCAGATCGGTCCCCAACGCTGTTCTTTACGATGACTTTCGATCCCCTGAATCAGGGCTTGAAATAGAATTCAGGCAACTTCCTTTTGATCATCCCCTTTACATCATGTATTCATCCGGCACCACGGGACTCCCCAAGTGCATGGTCCAGAGCGCCGGCGGAATCCTTATTCATCACATGAAAGAGCTTGTGCTTCACACGGACCTGAAACGGGAGGACGTCATTTTCTATTTCACCACGTGCGGGTGGATGATGTGGAACTGGCTCACCAGCTCCTTATCAACCGGAGCAGCCCTTGTCCTCTTCGATGGGAACCCCTTTCACCCGGAGCCGGGCGCCCTGTGGAAAATGGCCCAGGATGAAAAAATCACTGTATTCGGCACGAGCGCGGGCTATATCGCCGCCCTGCAAAACGCCGGGGTCAAACCAGGGAAAGAGTATGATCTTACCCCGCTCAGGGCAGTCCTTTCCACGGGCTCACCCCTTTCAATCGAAGGCTTTGAATACGTCTACAGCGAGGTGAAAGAGGATCTCCAGCTCGCGTCCATATCGGGAGGGACCGACCTCAACGGGTGCTTCGCCTTAGGAAATCCCATGGGACCCGTTTACGCCGGAGAACTCCAGTGCCGGGGTCTTGCAATGAAAGTGGAGGCATTTGATGAGAATGGAAAGCCGGTTCTCAACAAGCAGGGGGAACTGGTGTGCACTGCTCCCTTTCCCTCAATGCCCATCTATTTCTGGAATGATCCCAACAACGAGAAATATCACGCCGCGTATTTTGATGTGTATCCCAATGTGTGGCGTCACGGGGACTTCATTGAAATCAATGAGCACGGCGGTGTCGTTATCTATGGCCGCTCCGATGCCACGCTGAATCCGGGAGGAGTACGCATCGGCACGGCAGAAATCTACCGGCAGGTTGAACAGCTTGAAGAAATCGAAGACAGCCTTGTGATCGGGCAAAATTGGAAAAACGACGTGCGGGTTATCCTTTTTGTCAAGATGGCTGAAGGATATGAGCTTACAGACGATATCAAGACAAAGATCAAAGCAACCATTCGCAGCAATGCGTCACCGCGTCACGTGCCGGCCAAGATTCTCCCGGTCCCTGATATTCCCTATACACTGAATATGAAAAAGGTGGAGCTGGCGGTTAAAAAGGTTATTCACGGTCAACCCGTCCTGAACAAGGACGCCCTGCGAAACCCCGAGGTGCTGGACTATTTCCTGGACCTGAAGGAACTGCAGGAAGATTAAATTTACTTTGGAGAATGCGCAGGGGCAGCTCATTTGTTGGGCTGCCCTTGTTAGTGCGCTTGTTAGAGAGGGGTGCCCATGGAAAAGGAGGGAAAAACCACGCTGATCTTTCCTCCACTGGGCCTCGGCCGCCGCATGCTGGAGCGCGTTTCATTCCTCTTCGGACCACCCGGGATCTGTCTCCCCTGGTTCATGGATCTCCCGGATGAAAACAGGGAAAATGCCGTCCCGTCAACCTCTTTCATTCTTCGCCCTCCTGAGGAATTGAGACCACCCGGAGATTTTCCAAAACTGTTGCAGGAATACCGCGTCTGGATGAAAGACCATTCCGACCGATCCGCCCTTTCATTCCTGTCCGCAGGGGAACGGATAAATGACCCTGAGGACACCCGATGGGAAATCCAGAAGATGGTTCGTGAAGGACACCGAATCGATATTGTCGAGCAGAAAAAAAATGAAGGCCTGAAATGGCATCTCATCCTGCACTTGGCTGCACGGTTGGAGCGGGAACGGGAAGAGGCCGAAAAGGCCCTCCGCAAATCAAGGCAGCAGGGGTCCCCGTTGAAGGAGGCACTGGGTGAAGGGGCTGATGTCCTGGACATCATGGATGATCTTTCTCCCTCGCTTCTGCCTCCCGTCATTGAACATGATCTGCTTGAGGATGTCTGTGAAGCCTGGCTGGGTCTCTTTGGAGCACTGGTTCAGCGAGAATCCATCCTGGTAACTTTTGATGAGGAGATATTCAAATTTCTCACCACCCTCTTTGCAGAAGCCGTGTCCCGGCTCAATTTGATTCAAAACCTTCCGGGAGTATGCTTTCATATTGGGGACCCGATTTCCCTCGCCGCCCGGGAAAGCAGCGTCTCAAGGGAAGGCAGCCTGCAGAAGAGGTCCATGGCTGCTCTGTACGAATTGGCAAGAGAGCTTCACCGTAAAGGTGAAAAAACGCCCGAGAGTGCCGGGCTCATTCATTCCCTGCAGAAAATGTTTCCCGGGAAAAACGATCCTGGTTCCATACGCGTTGAAATGCTTTCCCTGCCCGATAGAGAAGAAGCGCATACATCCCAAGGCCAGGGCATCTTACATGGCCTCTCAGGAAAAACACTTGTGTTCCTGAAGGCGGATTCGGAAAATGCATGAAGAAGCCAGGGTCAGGGAAATTGAAGAAGAAGGAGATTGAAATATGGCCATCAGCAAAGAACTCCTGGATATTCTCGCCTGCCCCAAGTGCAAGGGAGAGATTCACCTGAACGAGGAAGGAAACGGGCTCATCTGCGATCAATGCAAGCTCCTTTATGAGATCAGGGATGATATCCCCATCATGCTCATAGATGAGGCAAAACCCATTGCAACCGGCGAGGCCGGACAATCGGAGTAGAGCCAACTTCAATGGAGAAAAAGGAACCAAAAAGGCACCATATCGGTCATCGAATTGTCCATCTGGCAGTACTCGCGTATCTTTCGTTCTCGCGTCTCCTCCCCATGAAAACATGGCTGCTGATTGGGAAGTACTTCGGGCGGCTTTTCTATATCCTGGATTTTTCCCACAGAAGAATCTCCGGGAGGAACATTCGATTTGCCTTTGGAAATGAAAAAGATCAGCGTGATATCAAAACGATCGCCAGGAAGAGCTTCGAACAGTTCGGCATGACCGGAAATGAATGGGTGCTCCTCAGGGATATGAGCAAGGAGACGCTCAGGTCTCTCGTGCAGGTTGAAGGCAAGGAGCATCTGGACGCCGCACGGAGAAAAAGCCGGTCCGTCATTCTTTTGGGAGCACATTTCGGCAACTGGGAATACGCCCACGCATACTATGCAAGCACCATCAACACCCTGAATTTCATCGTCCGCTCCATCGACAACCCTCTCCTTGAACGTGAACGCCTCGTGAACAACCAGCGTTTTGGAGTCCGAATCCTGTACAAGGAAAACGGTCTCAGGCAAGCCATCAGAAGGCTGAAAAACGGTCAAGATCTCGTGATCTTCGCTGACAGAAGAGAAGGGTACAAACAAGTCATTCCTTGCCGGTTTTTTAACAAAAAAACGTCGACAATGACACTTGTTCCGGCATTGGCGAGAAAATACAGGATACCTGTCGTTCCGATGTTTATTGTCAGGAATGAAGATCTTATTCACCATCGCCTCCTTTTTTTCCCAGAGCTTAACGTTGAGTATGACAAAGACAAAGAACGAAGCATTCATGAAGCAACACAGCAGCAAAGCAACATTATAGAAAGAATAGTCAGAGAGCATCCTGATCACTGGGCCTGGCTCCACAAAAGGTGGAAAAAGGACACTCCTTCCCTCTATCCGGAAGATATGGCCAGGCGTGCGCGAAAGAAGGCAAAAAAAATGGCGCGCGCAACACAATAACTGAAAATGAACAACTCAAGGCTGAAGAAAAAAGGACGTTTGAATGCCGAAAATTTCCATTTTGATGTATCACCAGGTGGGGATATTTCCCCGGCCTGACGCCCACCGGGCCACCTTCTGCCACATCCGGCGTTTCAAGGCCCAAATGGCCTATCTCCATTTTTTCGGCTACAAGGTCCTGTCCCTGCCTACCGCCCTTGAAGGCCTGTTCGGCAAAGGGGACCTTCCCCACCACGGGGTTGTCCTGACCTTTGATGATGGCTACGAAAATTTCAAGCATTACGCGTTCCCAGTACTCAAGCAGTACCATTTTCCGGCCATTGTCTTCCTCGTTGCAGGACTCCTGGGAAAAAACGCGAAATGGCTCGAAGATGACGGCAGATCCGGCGCTCCCCTGATGGACCGGAAAACCATACTTGATTTGCGGGCGCACAATGTTCTTTTTGGGTCCCACAGCCTGACCCATCCACTCCTCACGCACATTGACCGGCAAAGCCAGAAACGGGAAATAGCAGAGAGCAAATCCGCGCTCGAAGACCTGTTGAATGAAAAAATCAGCTACTTCTGTTACCCGAGCGGTGACTATGACGAGGCGGTGGTTGACCTGGTACGGGAAGCAGGATATGAGGCGGCGCTTACCTGCGACCGTGGTGCAACAACCCCTTTTGACAACCCCCTCATCCTGCCAAGGAAGGCCATATCCTTTGGCGACAGTCTCATCGGCTATTTCTGGAAACTTCACATGAAGCACAAGAAAAAAGTGCAACCGGCAAAACAGTGATGATCAATTCTGTTCATATCATTGGGAGCCGCCAAATAGGCGGCGCGGAACGATTTCTGATGAGGCTGGTGGGTGAACTGAACCAGCATGATCACCGGGCAGTCGCGCTCATTCGGCCGAACAGCCCCCTCCGATCCGCCCTGAACGGCAAGATTGAACAGGACCATGTTCCCATGCGAAACGGATGGGACCTTTTGTCCGTGCTGGCCATTCGCCGTTTCATCAAGAAGGCGCACCCGCAGGTCGTCCAAACCTACATGGGAAGGGCCACACGATTAACCCATGTCCCTGCCAAATCGCATGCCGTTCATGTGGCAAGACTGGGGGGATATTACAAAATCAAGGGGTATTACGAGCACGCGCATGCCTGGGTCGGAAACACCCGGGGACTGTGTGACTATCTCATCAGGAACGGAATGCCCGCGCGAAGGGTGTATCTCATCGGCAATTTTGCCGAGGTAGATAAACCCACTCCTTTGGAAGAATTGGACACGCTAAGGCGATCTCTTTCCATCCCTGCAGAGGCCCTCGTTCTGTTCTCCCTGGGCCGTTTCAACCACCAAAAGGGATTCGAAGATCTCCTTGAAGCCTTCTCCCTCCTGCCCCCGCACATTGATCAAAGGCCCCTTTACCTGTGCATAGCAGGTGACGGTCCCTTGAAGCAGGCGCTTCACTCCCAGGCCCAGAGCCCGGAGATGAAGGATCGTGTCGTGTGGCTGGGATGGCAGGACAATCCCGGTCCTTACTATGATCTCGCTGATATCCTTGTTTGTTCCTCCCGCCATGAAACGCTCGGGAATGTTATTCTGGAGGCATGGTCCCATAATCTCCCGGTCGTTTCCACCGCTGCACCCGGTCCCCTGGAAATAATCAAACACGGAGAAAACGGCATCCTTGTTCCCTGCCGCAAGCCTGAAAAGCTCGCCGGTGCAATTGAACATGTGCTCCGAGCGGGACCCCGGCTTTGGGACACCTTTGCTGAGCAGGGTATGCGCACGCTCTTGTCTCACCATTCCAAGGAAGCGGTTGTCAAAAAATACCTGGAGATGTATGAAGAGCTCATGGAAAAGGACGCATGATCAAACGCGAATCTGACATACAAAGGATTCTCATCATACGACCCAGCTCCATCGGAGATATCGTCATGGCCTCTCCGATGCTCAGTGCTTTAAAACAAGGCTATCCGGAGGCAAGAATCTCCTGGCTTGTGGATCCTTCGGCCATTGATCTGCTGCGATGGAATCCTCTCCTTGACGAAGTGATTCCCTGGGACAAAAATCGATGGAAAAGGTTGTGGAAAAAAGGACGGTTGCTCGCTTTTCTGGGCGAAGTAATCCGGTTCTCAAGGGAAATGCGGGCCCGGCATTTTGATCTCACCCTTGACGCCCAGGGCTTACTGAGGAGCCGCATCCTCGCCAGGCTTTCCCATGCCCGTACGCGAGTGGGTTTTGAGTCCAAGGAGCCCGGACGCTTTCTCATGACACGAATCATTTCTCGCGGCCCAAGCAACAAGCAGATGGGTTCTGAGTACGCATACATGATGCGGGAACTGGGCATCCCTTCCTCCCCTTTTGCCCCCAATCTCGTGCTTTCGGATAAAGACCTCATGGCAGGGCAGCAAGTCATCAACCAAACTGGAATCAAGAAAAAGTATGCGGTTTTTTGCCCTTTTACCACCCGCCCCCAAAAACACTGGGGCAGGGAACGGTGGGGCGGCCTTGCAAAGGAAATTCATGAAAAGCTTGACCTTCCGGGCGTCCTCCTTGGAGGGCCCAATGACCGTTCCGAGGCGTCGGCAATCCACGCAACGGCCCCTCATGAACTCATTGATCTCACGGGAAGGCTGAGCCTGGCAGTGAGTGCTGCAATAATCAGCAAAAGCGCACTTGCCATCGGTGTTGATACGGGTCTCACGCACATGGCGATCGCTTTCCATTGCCCGACAGTCGCTCTTTTTGGTGCGACGTGCCCGTATCTTTCCTCTGAGAATCAGAGAGCCCTTGTCCTCTACAACAAAATGCCCTGTTCCCCGTGCAAACGGAACCCGACCTGCAACGGGGAATATACCTGCATGAAAAAAATCGGCATTGAAAACGTGCTTGAAGCGGCATTGCGCGTGACGAAAAATGGATGAAACACTGCATATTCTGCACATAGAAACCGGGATGAACCTTTACGGCGGCGCCCTGCAGGTCCTTTACCTCCTGGAAGGCCTGGCAAAAGCAGGTTGCAGGAACAGCCTGGTGTGTCCCCAGGAAAGCGCCATAGAAGCCAGATCAGATCCTTTCTCAACGGTTTACCCGGTCCCCATGCAGGGAGACTTGGATCCAAGATTTCTGTTTTCTCTCCTGCGTATCATGCGAAAGGAGAAGCCTCACCTGGTGCATGTGCACAGTAGAAGAGGTGCGGACCTCTGGGGAGGTTTAGCGGCCAAAATGTCCGGGACCAAAGCGGTGATCACCAGGAGAGTGGATAACCCTGAAGCACC
>JAFDGR010000168.1 GCA_019309145.1 Deltaproteobacteria bacterium
TATCCTGCCCCTGGAAAACTTGCATAATTGAATGATATATGGTTAATGTGTTAGTATGTATCTCTTATTCACTTTAACCTGCCGGGTTATCCCGGCGCTATCAGGAGGTGTGAGATGATGAACGCTCAAGAGAGGAAGGGGTATGGCATAACCATTTTTAGCCCAGGTACGCCACCCGGCGTAAAGGCGCGGAAAATCATTTTTTTCATCGGATTCTGTCTTATCATTCTCATCCAGGGTTGCTACTGGCTGTTTGCAAATTCAGTCAAGCCCATCATCTTTGGCATGCCCTTCAGTTTGTTTTTTATCGTGTTGTTTATTGCCATCGAATTTGTTGCGCTTCTTGTTCTTTACTTCATTGAAGCCGACCAAATGGAAGAATAAGGAGGTGCCAAAATGTCGTGGATTGCTACACTCTCAGTAATAGTTGTCTACCTGTTTTTCGTTCTTTTCCTCGGGAGTATTGCTGGCAAGAATCGTGAAAGTTCGGGGGTTGAATATATCGCCGCGAGCCGAAGCCTGGGCTTTTTCATTATGTATTTCCTGATGGGAGGCGCAATTTTCAGCGCTTTTGCCTATCTGGGAGGGCCTGGATGGGCTTACTCCAAGGGGGCAGCAGCTTTTTACATTCTTGGATACTGTGCTTTAGGCTTGGTGCCGTGGTGGATTTGGGGCCCCCGGGCTGAAAGGGCGGGCAAAAAATTTCGATATGTCACCCAGGCACAACTTTTTGCGGACCGTTTCCAGTCAAAAGCCTTGTCCATCATTATTGCCGTGGTTTCCGTTCTGGCTTTCATTCAGTATATCACCCTTCAGATGAAGGGAAGCGCTTATGTTTTCGAGATTGCTTCGGGGGGTCGCATACCCTTTTGGGCCGGTGCTCTGATTGCCTATGTGGTTGTTGTAATCTATGTATTTTACGGCGGGGTGCGCGGTGTGGCATGGACCAATGTATTTCAGGGTAGTTTTATGATTGTCATGGCTTGGGTCCTCGGCCTCTATTTTGTTTTTACACTGTATGATGGTCCCGGGGATATGTTTCGGCAGATTGCGGCAGCAAAACCCATGCATCTCCTTGTGGGACCGGGAACAAAAATGAGTTACGCTGCTTTTTGGTCCGCTTTATTGGTTTCTGTGCTGGGATTTTCTATGTGGCCGCATTTGTTCATGAAGGCCTATACGGCGAAGAGCGAAAAGGTTATCAAGCAAACTATTTTGATGTATCCCACTTTTGCCATTTTCCTGGTACCTGTCCTTTTTATCGGATTTGCTGGAATTAAGCAGGTAGCTCCTGATGTGCTGGGAGCACCGGACAGAATTCTGCCCTGGATGTTTACCAATATGCATTTTCACCCACTCCTTGTTGGCCTGATTTTAGCCGCTGCTCTTGCCGCTGCCATGTCGACCCAAGATACCATCACCCATGCAGCGGGTTCCATCTTTGCCCAGGACTTGATAGAGCCACTCAAAAAGGAGAAACAGACTGAGAAGGAAGCCACCATGTGGATCCGGATTTCGGTTGTGGGATTCGGTGCGGTTTCTTACCTGGTTGCAGTCTTGGGGGGGCAAACCCTGGTTTCATTATTACTCGGCGCCTACGGATCCATTGTCCAGCTTCTCCCCCTCGCAGCAGCCACTTTTTTCTGGCCGCGGGCAACGAAAGCAGGCGCAATTTGCGGGATTCTCTCTGGCGTGGGATATAATTACCTGATTGTCCTTAAAATTATTCCCAAGTTTTGGGGAATTCATGCTGGAATCCAAGGGCTTGCATTGAATATCATCGTCCTCGTGATCATTTCTTTGCTCACAAAGCCGATGGACAAGGAACATGTCTTTAAATTTGTGACATTGATGGACAAGAAAACCGCTTGAAAAATGAAGGTAATGTGCTGCGCCTGATGCCTTGTTTCCGTCTCGCACAGCCCATAAAGTGACTGCGGGTTGCTCTCGCAGTCACTTCATCAGCAGTGGATTGCTCGTCTATCAAGAAAGAGGTGGTTTCATGCCAGAGATCAAGAAAGTAATACACGAAAATAGGGAAAACATTGTTAAAACGCGCCGGGACCTGCATCGTATTCCCGAACCTGCTTTTACCGAAAAGAAAACATCCGCATACGTGGCGGAATATTTGAAAAAAGAAGGGCTTGCTCTACAAACAGGAATCGCGAAATATGGTGTAGTGGGTACGTTGGATACGGGAAGGCCGGGAAAAACATTGATGATCCGTTCCGATATGGACGCACTCCCTATTTCCGAACAAACAGGCCTTGCATTTGCTTCGATGCATGAAGGGGCCATGCACGCATGCGGCCATGACGGCCATATGGCCATGGTACTCGGCGCGGTAACAGTCTTGAACAAAATGAGGGATAAACTAAACGGAACCATTAAATTTCTCTTTCAGCCAGCCGAAGAAGGACCTGGCGGAGCTAAACCCATGATTGAAGAAGGCGTCATGGAAAATCCCACAGTGGATTATTCCATCGGTTGCCATGTATGGCCCGCTATCGAGGAAGGAACAATCGGTGTAAAACCCGGGCCACTGATGGCTGCGATGGACCGCTTTGATCTTAAGATTATCGGAAGAGGTGGCCACGGTGCCATGCCTCACCTCTGCGTGGATGCACTCGAGGTGGGCACCCAGGTAATAAACGCCCTGCAGCGCATTGTCAGCCGCCAGATGAATCCGTTGCAGCCGACAGTGGTGACCGTAGGCAGTTTTCATGCCGGCACAACCTTTAATGTTATATCCGCCGAGGCTGAAATGTGCGGGACTACACGGACATTTGACCGCAATATCTGGAGTTCCTGGCCGGAACGAATGGAAAGGATTATTCGCGGTGTTTGTGAATCCATGGGGGCGAGCTATGAACTAGAGTATGTCCAGGGTTATCCCCCACTCCTGAACGACGACTCCATGGCCCAGGTGGTTCGAAGATGTGCTGAAGAAGTGGTCGGCAGAGAAAACGTCCTTGAGCCTGAACCAACAATGGGGGGTGAGGACATGGCATTTTACCTGGAAAAATCAAAGGGGTGCTTTTTTTTCCTCGGGGTAGGAAGGGAAGACTGCGCCCCTCTTCATAATCCCAAATTTGACTTCAATGAAGATGTCCTGCTTCTTGGAATTGAAGCCTATTGCCGGATTGCCTTGGACCTGCTCGGTTAGAACCCTTGTTTTTGATCGAGATTATACGAAAAGCTAGTCCCTTTTCAGGGTCTTTCTCATGCCACCGGTTCTCCTGGTGGTACTGATTTTTTGTACCGTTCGTCAAGAAGGGTATGAATACTTTCCATGACGAGCCTTGTCACCCCTTCAAAATTTTCGTTGTATCTTGCCTTTGACTCTGCTGAAAAGAGTTTGAAATCTTCCGTGATTCGGTATGGTTTCAACTTTCCATCAATGGAAAGGGGCTCTCCCACCCGGTAAACGATTGTGCCACTCCTGGCAAAAGGCAGGTTTCCCGGATAAACCCGTTCAGAATTATTACAGCCGACCGGGATGATGGTTTTCCCGGTGTGGAGGGCCAATTGCGCCAACCCGGTTCTGCCCACCGCCAGTCTTGTTGATCTTGTGCCTTCCGGAAAAATGATAATGTTCAGGTTTTTTTCAAACAGAGCATCTTCACTTAATTGAGCCACCCTTTCCATGATGGTTTCATAATAGGAAGTAATGAATGCAACAAAATCTTCACGAAACAGGGTATCCAGTTCCGGGCTCTCTATACAGTGGACGTTATTCTCATTGGTTTTTCCGTCTATGGCATCTTTCAAGACCCTGTATTCTTCTTCCCTGATCCTTCTGCCGAACTTTTTCAGAAACATTTCCTGCACGAGATACTTGATGGACGGGACTGGAATCAGGCCGCACAGGTTAAAAATCTTTGCCAGGACGGGATTCCTGTAATATTGGCCCTTGACCCAGACGGTGGTAAACGGGAAGGTCTTTTCTTTCCACAGTTTATACTGAAAAGGCCAGTAGTTATACCGGTCAGTGTGGTTCATTGCAAATATGACGTTATCGTCCCTGGGAATTTTTTCTCTCCCTTCAATTTCGATGACAACTTTTGAAAAGAGGTGATAGTTAGGAGTGAGCAGAAACAGGGCAATAAGCTGTTGCGTCCTGGGAATTGAACGAAGCTTTATATTTTCAAGATAGGCGATATCTATCATGTTTCAGCCCCTTGAAAGAAGAAATCCGGTCAATCCTGGAAATCCTGTCTCATTTCCTATCGATGGCGGAGCCAATAAGGGGGAAAAGGGCCGCGCCGATGAGCAGGGTCAGGAGCTTTTTCACGATCATTCCTCAAAAGCCATGCCAGAGGCCGAAGCCAAAATAGAATCTCGGCCGATTCCAGGGCCTTTCTATAGGCCAGAGATAGATTTCCTTGCTTCGGAGAAAGGGATACATGTATTTCGCGTTGCCCAACGGGCGGATTTCTTTACCCACGAGCGTGCCCGAAACGGTAACATGCCGCCCGGCCTTGTAGATGGCCGGATCCAGAAATTCAGGGACCTCCAGGATGAATCTTCCCCTGGATTCATTTTCCACCGAGGGTCTGTTATTGAATCCGAGGGGACGTTGAAGGACCATGATCAAGGTCCTTTTTGGGAATGGTTGCGTCTCGATGATATCGCCGCCCAGGAGGAGCGTCTCCCCGATGTACGCATCAGGATTTTCCAGCACCGTTTCAAAAGTCACATCCGTGTTGACGTCTTCAAGTGCTTCCCGGGAAATCACATGGGCGCATCCCGCAGAAGCAAGAATGAGAAAAACCACGATTATCCTTATGATTTTCATCCTTTTCCTCTTTCGTCTCAAAGGAGTGTCAGGTCCTCGTCTCTCAGGTCAGAGACGAACATGTGACCGGGGGCATGGGTAATGACCAGCGGCAAGGGAGAAGAGACAGCCGCCAGGGTTGATGTCACTCCGCAGGCCCAGAATACCGGGATCTCGCCTGGCAGGATCTCCACCGGATCCCCGAAATCGGGATTGGACAGATCATTGATCCCCAACTCCTCGGGAGATCCAAGGTGTACGGGTGCGCCGTGGGTCAGATGAAACCTGGTGCTCACCTGGGTTGCCCTGACTGCGTTTTCAGGGGTCATGGGCCTCATGGACACCACCAGCGGAGAGGAGAAACGCCCGGCAGGCACGCATTTTCTTGTGGTAACGTACATGGAAACATTTTTTCCCTCCGCGATGTTCCGGACAGGAACTCCCGCGGCCAGGAGGGCATTTTCAAAGGAAAAGCTGCATCCCAGGAGAAAGCTGACCATGTTGTCCTGAAAGATATGCATCACATCTCCCCCTTCCTTTTCTATTGTCCCGTTTCTGAAAACACGGTACTTGGGAAGATCTACGCGCAAATCAGCGCCGGGCGCAATGGATGGTTCCACCTCTCCCGGTTCCAGGACATCAAGTATGGGGCAAGGCTTGGGATTCCTCACACAAAAAAGCAGAAATTCAAAAGCGGCCTCTTCCGGAAGCATCACAAGGTTGGCCTGTACGTAGCCGGTAGCCGCGCCGCTGGTGGGAGTTGTCCATTCTCCTGACCTTATTAATTTTCGCAGCCCCGCAGCGTTTAGGTCTTTATCCATGTTTTTCCGTTTCACTCCTTCCTGTTTTTCGTCTGTTTCAAATTTTGTTTTGGGAAATCTTTTTGACTTCCTGGAATTTTTCGTTTGTTCGGGCAAGGAGGACAAAACCAAAGAGATTCCGCTGAAGACAGATCAAAGGATCTTCCCGGGGAAGGTATGCCTTTTCTCCCCGCAGGAATTTTTGAGCCGTCTCCTGAAAGAGCACCTTCCGGATCGCTTCAATCGGGTCATAAGGCTTTCCGGTGAGCAAGTGCTCCAGGTAGTCCGCGCATGCCTCATCTTCAGGGGCCGGACTTTCACCGCGATCTCCCATGGCCACCAGGGTCACGACATTCGGATCCAGTTTCCGTATATACGTGGAAATGGCCTCTGCCATGACGAAGCTTCCCAGGAGCACCTCGTCCGCTGTCTTCAGGGCAGCAATAACACCGGTGACACCGGCTGTCGTTCGATGGATGACTGTCTTGCCGTGGAACAAGGCTGGTCCTTTTTCCATGATGCCTGTAGGAGAGTTCCCCAGGTCCGCGTCTTCGAGGGGCACCTCGTTGATCTCGCCTACCAGGACCCATGCCGGGTTTTCCTGTTTCAAATGTCGTGCCTTCTCAGGGTCGGCTTCCAGGATCACCCGTTCCGCACAGTAATGAAAAAAGAGAGGAGCGCAGGTGAACGCCCTGAAGACATCGATGACCACTGTTAATCCCTGAGCATCCTTGGCGCCTTCCCTACAGCTCCTTCTTACAACTCTCAATCAAGATCCTCCGTTCCATTCCCCGCATGTTTCCCAGGTCGCTCCAACGTGTCGCCATTTTTTTATTTCGATGTCTTTGGAGCCCTCATCGCCTTCAGTATTTCAATGCTGTCCGTCAGACCTTTGTAGTGTCTTGCCATCTCTATGGCCATCCCGGTCACCAATGCCATAGCCTGGGCAAAATTCACGTCTTCCAGGGTGAATTCCCAAGGTTCAGAAGTATATATTCGAAGGGCACCAATGAGATTTGCGGCGACGACAATAGGCACGGACAGTATGGAGGCTATCCCTTCTTTTCGGGCTTCTTCCGGGTACTGAATCCTGGGATCATCGCTCACATCGTAGATTGCAACCGGGCCTTCTTTCAAGGAATCGGCGATGGATTCCAGTGCGCTGATGGGGCCTTTGTTGAGATACTCGTCACTGAGGCCGAAAGAGGCGGCGACCTCCAGTTCGTTGGTTTTGCGATTGACAAGAAATACGGTACATCCTTTTACCTCCAGGGCAGTTGTAATACCTTCCACTGTCATCAGGACGACTTCTTCTGGATCCTTGGAATGGGCAATGGCCTTGGTCACCTTCAGTAATGTTTCATAGTTCAAAAGTTGCTTTTTCATGATTTCCTCCTTTGGTTAAGGTTTTCGGAGAAAATCGGCCTTCGTGTATCTAAGACCGAAAGCGGAAGCCAATTGAACATCTCTCCAAGAATGGGCATCCTATCTTCGAAACCATTTCAGTATACCACATTTCTGGAAAAAACACATTTGTGCTCTTTTCCTCTGCCAGAGGTCAGCAATCTCTGTTTCCGTATCGCAAACAAGGCCCGTGAGAAAACCTGGCCCGGGGTACAATATTTTTGACAAAAACCATGGTTTGTTTTAAGGAGATGAATGAATACTTATCCATATAATGAGCGGCAGGAATACATGACCGAAGATATTTCTGAAGAGAGAAAAAGGTTCCTGGCAGAGGATTTCAGACAGGGTTTTATTGCATACTGCCAAATTGAGGGGAAAGTGGTTCGAAGGGGATGTTTCCGGTCAAGAGTAAAGATTGAGAACCATCACCGGCAACAGGATGGTTTTATCCATGCAGGCGTGATGGCGACCATGGCGGATCATACGGCAGGGTATGCTGCGTTTTCCACCGTCGCAGAGTCCTTTCAGATCCTCACCATCGAGTTCAAGATCAATTTTTTCAAGCCTGCCCATGGTGATTTGCTGGTCTGCCGATCGAACGTCATCAGAGAAGGAAGCCAAATCATCATCGCTGAATCAGAAGTTTTCGATGGGAGAGGCGAAGAAAGGATCCTTGTCGCAAAGGCGCTGGTGACATTGATGGCTGTTCCCCGGGAAAAGATCAACCCCGGAGATGGTCAGCTGAGCGCATCCTCATGATAGCAATCATTGGCGGTGGAGTTGTCGGGTGTGCTGTTGCCTGGGAACTTTCAAAAACGTACGAGGATATTTTTCTTTTTGAAAAGAATCCCGGCATTACTACCGGGGAAAACCAATCCACGCGCAATTCCGGGGTCATTCACTCGGGCATTTATTACGACCAGGAAACGCGACCGCTGAAAGCCGCGTTTTGCGTAGAAGGGAATCGGTTCCTCTACGATTTTTGTAGAGAACACA
>JAFDGR010000015.1 GCA_019309145.1 Deltaproteobacteria bacterium
GTTGACCATTTTGAACGGCAGAGAACATCGCGTTGTTACCGGCATTTCTCTGCTCAACCCGGGAGGCACTGAAGTCTTTCGCCAGGCGGTCAGCACGCTGGTACACGTGAAGACGCTCACCCCCGGGGAAATAGAGGCATATATTGCCACGGGAGAACCTTTTGGCAAGGCGGGTGGTTATGCCATACAGGGCATCGGCGCTTTCATGATCAAGGGCATCCAGGGGTCCTATACCAATGTCGTGGGGCTTCCCATCTGTGAGGTCATTGAGGCCCTGAGAGCCGCCGGCGCCCTTCCTTCATTCCCTTGAGACAGCTCTCATCACGCAAGCAGCAGTGGTACCTCAGGGGTGAATATTTCCTTTTGCCACTTCCGTACCCGTTCCCCGTTTATGGTTACAAGCTTCCTTATTGGTTCTGCTGCCGGCGTATTTCCCCCAGGATAACCCCGGCTGCCACGGAGATATTCAGAGATTCCATGAATCCGAACCGGGGAATGCTCACCAGCGCATGACATCCTTTGCGAACAGAAGGGCTCAAACCCCGCTCTTCGTTTCCCAGTACCAGGACAAGATCCCGACTCCAGTCAAACCCATAGATTGACCGGGAACTCTCACCGGCAGCCCCGATAACCCAAAAACCCATCTCATTCAGGGAATCAAGCGCCCTGCGCAGGTTCACCACCCTGCATACGGGGAGAAGCCCGGCAGCCCCGGAGGATCGCTTGATCACTCCGGCGCCTACCTGGGCTGAACGATCCCTGGGGATCACCAGCCCATGCGCTCCGAAAAACGCCCCGGCGCGGATCAGTGCCCCCAGGTTTCCTTCGTCGGTAATATGATCGGCCGCCAGAATCAGGCCCGTTCCCTGACTCCTCTCGGCCCGTTGCGCTATTTCCGCCAGGCTGCGATACGTAAAAGGACCTGACACGGCTACCATCCCCTGATGAACCAGCCCCGGGAAACGGTTCTCCAGTTCGGCCGTCCTCACGAAATGCACAGGAATATTTCGCTTCCGTGCCATCCCAAGAATCTCTTTTGTTCTCCGGGACTTTTTCCCTTCCGCGAGCCACAATTCCCTGATCGGAAAATGCCCATGCATCAGGGCTTCCCGAATTCCATGAAAACCGGGAATAGCACCGGACTGTTTATCTGGAGCGGTTGTCATTTTCTTGGGTGGAAGAAATATTCAGGGAAGTCATACTCCGAAAAGCTCCTTGATAATCGGCTCTCGCCGCTCTGTCCTGGAGCGCTCGGACAGGATGATGGCCTGAACCTCTGTTACAGCCTGTTCAAGTTCGTCATTGATGACGACATGGTCATATCGGCTGAATGCAGCAATTTCATCTTTTGCCTTTTTGAGTCGTGCCTCGATCGCCTCTTTTTCATCGGTCCCACGATTTCTCAAACGGGCCTCCAGGACTTCCAGTGACGGAGGGACAAGAAAAATCAGGACGCTCGCGCTGAAATGTTCCTTTACCGCCCGTGCGCCCTGGATATCGAGGTCCAACAATACATCCAGGCCTGCTGCGAGTTGTCCCTGGAGGGCTGCAAAAGAAGTCCCATAGTAATCCTCATAGACGCTTGCCCATTCCACGAATGAGCCTTCATCCGCCATCCTCTTGAACGTCTCTTTGTCCACAAAATAGTAATCACTGCCCTCCTGTTCTCCTGCGCGCGGTTTCCTGGTGGTATGGGAAACGGAGTACCCCAGGCCGGTCATCCTTTTTCGCACTTCCCGGAGGAGTGTTGATTTTCCCGTTCCCGATGGTGCTGATATGACGAAAAGTTGTCCCTTCATTTCTCCTCTTTCAGATCTTCCTCCCGCAGATTGCAGTTCGGGCTGAACCGCTGGGCGATGGTCTCTGACTGGATAGCCGAAAGAATAACATGATTGCTGTCCGTAATGATCACGGACCGTGTGCGTCTCCCCTGGGTCGCGTCGATGAGCCTCCTGTCCTCTCTGGCCTCATCCCGCAACCGTTTTATGGGCGCCGCGTTTGGAGAAATGATGGCTATCACTCTCCTCGAAACCACCGAATTTCCAAAACCGATATTCACCAGTTGCGCAGTCATAAGTGCGTCTCCTTTCATTCCACGTTTTGGATCTGTTCCCGAAGCTTCTCCAGTTCCGCCTTCATTTCA
This sequence comes from Deltaproteobacteria bacterium, assembly GCA_019309145.1. GTDB lineage: Bacteria > Desulfobacterota > DSM-4660 > Desulfatiglandales > Desulfatiglandaceae > B46-G9. Next base: position 2,144 of record JAFDGR010000015.1, read on the forward strand.
ACCACGGTACTGGAGATGGAGGCATCAGAGGCCTTGACGCTCAGGGTATTGACCTCCCTGTTGATCTCCTGCAGGAGGAAATCAAGCCTCCTGCCAAGGGCGTCATCTTTTGACAGGAATTCCTCAAATTGATTGCAGTGGCTTTTCAGTCGCACCAATTCCTCCGTAATATCCGCCTTTTCGGCCAGGATAGCCACTTCCTGGGCAAGTCTCGCATCATCAACACTGAGATCACCGACCATTGACACGATTCTTTCCTTCAATTTCGCGGCCCGCCGGTCCACTGCTTCGGGGGCACGCTCTTCGATCTCGGCCGCATAGGTCCTGATGGTCCGCAAGCGTTCTCTGAAATCTGCTTCCAGGGCCTCACCTTCTCTGAACCGCATGAAATCATAGGAATCCAAAGCCTTCCGGAGGACTTCAAGAAATCCTGGTTTCAGCTTTTCAATATCCACCGTTTCCGGCTTGGCCACAATGATGTCCTTGAATTGACAAAGGAGCTCTCCGCTGATCCGGACATCTATTCCAAATTCCTCGTTCAGCTGTTTGAAAATCTTCAGGTAGGATTTCACCAGCGGGCCGTTCAGCTGGAGTTCGGAGGGAGAAACATCACCGTTTCCTTCAATCTGCAGGGAAACCTCGATACGCCCCCTCCTCACCCGGTCGGCAATAAGGCGTTTCAGTTCATCCTCCAGCGGCTGGTAATTCCTGGGGATCCGAAGAATAATATCCCGGTAGCGATGGTTCACGGACCGGATTTCCGCCAGGAGCACCACGTCCTCAAAATTATGTTCCGCCCTGCCGTAAGCGGTCATGCTCTTTACCACGCGCCATTGCCTCCCTTCGCTGTTGCATGTATGTCTCTCTCACTTTCTCGAAATATCCCCTGACAACAGGATCTGCATAGTCCTTGTACGTCCAGGCCAGCGGTTTAAAATGCCCCTTGCTGAAAACCAGGGTCAGATCGCCATAGATACCCTTTGAAAGATATATCCTGTGGACGTAGTTTTTCCCGGTTGTCAGGACTAACCGTTCCGGTGAAATATATCCCGGATCAATATTGATTCGCCTCTTTCCTTCCCGCAGATACTGCTGCTCCACACCGTTGGTCCGGAGTTTCGTGGAAACAATTTCCTCCGGGCTGATTAACCGCTCGAAAGAGACAAAACGTCGATGGAGCGGCCATCCCATTTCCTTTTCGTAGTACCTGGTGCGATCAAAAAGACATTCCTGGCTGATCCAGTCTACCGGGCCGAATATACCCGACAATTCCTCGATCACTCGCTCCACAAGGCCCTTTTCCGGGGAAAAAAGGCTGGCGATGAGTTTCACCGGATCCGCCTCACGTGGATGACTCATTGCTTACTCCCTTTTTTCCTTTATCCTTCCAACGGCATCTCGCCGATCGCCTTTTTCAGGTCTTCCACCTTTACGGTAGAGGTGCCCACTTCCCCCACAACGATCCCGGCGGCGAGGTTTGAAATAATTGCCGCTTCCCTCATGCCGAGACCTGAGGCCAGCCCGAGGCAAAACGTTGCGATGACCGTATCACCGGCCCCGGTCACATCATAAACTTTTTTGGCCGCCGTGCGAATATGGTGGGTCTCTCCTCCATGCTCAAACAGGGTCATTCCCTGTTCTCCCCGGGTGATCAAAACGGCCTGACATCCAAGGGCCTCCAGTATCTGACCGCCGGCCGTGAGCAGTTCTTCCCGGTCAGTGATCTCGAAACCGCAGTATGCACCTGCCTCATGGTGATTTGGGGTAATCACATCCACTCCGCGGTAAAGAGAGAAACTCTCAATTTTGGGATCCACCGCGATAATCCCGTCCCAGGATTTTTTCAAATGTCGCAGGCCCTCTATGACATCCGGCGCCACCACCCCTTTTCCGTAGTCCGACACAATAATGACGTCCACATCGTGCGCCTTCTCTTCCACGAATGCGAGGATCCTTTCCACCATTTCGCGCCGGATCTCATTTCTGCTTTCCCGGTCTACCCGAACGACCTGCTGGCTGTGGGCCACAACCCTGGTTTTCATGCTTGTGGGCCTCCCCTTTTCCACCAGGATACCCTCCGTGCTGAGGCCCTGTTCTTCCATCCTGCTGATCACTTCGCGCCCCGTTCCATCGTCTCCAATCACCCCGCAGAGGAGAGGCCTGGCACCCAGGCTGAAAATATTGTTGATCACGTTCGCCGCACCGCCCAGCATTTTGGTTTCCCGCTGGATATCAACAACCGGTACCGGGGCCTCCGGTGAAATGCGGGAAACGTTTCCCCAAAGGTACTGGTCCAGCATCACATCGCCCAGGACCAGTATCCGCGCGCGGTCAAACCGGTCAACCGCGTTCCGCAGCAATGCCCGTTCCTGTTCCGGAACAATTTTTTCCATTTTCCCTCTCACGTTGTGCTTTTGCCGAAAAAAGGATCCACTCCACTGGGACGGAAAAGGTCCTTTTCCCACTTTCTCCACCTGGTGCAACCGCACTTTAGCATTCCGGCTTTCTCTTGTCCACCGGATATGACCAGTCTGATTCAAGCCCGGTGCATGACGCTCTTTTGTCGCAATACACTCTCCCCTGAACATTGATTCTCAGGAACCCCAAAATTTTCCTTGAATGAATAGGATAAATGGGCTAATTTGGGACGAATTTTATCCGCCTTCGCAGAAGATCACGGGCTTGCCCGTGGATGAATGCGCAAACAATTGTTCTGCTACGGTGTGATGTCGCCCAAAGCTGAGGCGGATAACCACGGGTTTACCCGTGGGGCTCCATTTTCGGATTCTCATGAAAAATCGGTTCCCACTCTTTTTAAAAATCACCTTTCACGTCTTTGTGGAGGTGTTTGGCGCTGTTCTTCTGATATCCTTCCTTTGCCTGGTCATGGACGTGAACAGGGTTTTGAAACTGATACCCTGGATTGTAGCGCTCAGCTCTGCCGCAAGCGGGTATTGTGTTCTGGACAAGGCAAAAACGTTGGGAAGACACAAACACCTGTTGGCCACTGGCGCTGGAAGTGGTGCAGCTCTCTTGCTCTATGGCATCTTGAGCGTTCTTTTGTTCTTTTCAACCGGAGAACGCCCGTTTTCCTCCTGGGATCTCCTGATCTTTCCCGCTATTGGATCAGGCTGTGGGGAACTGGGCGGCTTGCTTGCTCTGAAAAGAAGGATGTCTCCAAGGTAGTTTTATTATTCAAATGCAAAAGGAGGAAAAAATGAGGAGGAAATTGGAGTTGTTGAGCGTTTTGGTTCTCGCAATCTGCTTTCTGATCAGCGTTCCGTCGGGGTACGGTGCTTCCGCGAGTCTTTCTTCGGACCAGTACAAGGCGGGAGATACAGTTACCATAGAGGGAACGATTTCGCCCGGCCAGGATCTCTACTTAGCCGTTGCTTCTCAAGACACGTTCGCCCCGAAAGATACGAAGGGAACCAATGAGGTCAAACGACTGAAAAAGGAGGCCAAAAAAAGGGGGTTCAAGAATGATACCGCCGTCCCGGTTCTCTATTACTTGTTGACCACCAACCCGGAAAAATTCGGAAAAGTTGTTGACAAGCGATTCGGCGGCCCCTCTTTCATCAAGGGCATCTACAAGACAAAGATGTTCAAGCTAAAGAAATTCGATGCCGTCGACCCAGATGCAAAGGCCGTTCTTGGTCCGCTCACGAGCGAGGAGCAATGGAACTTTTTTAGATTCACCCACGAATCCAATTACGGAATTAACACCATCACAAAAGAAAAAACCATGCGGGGGAAAGTTGTCATCTTTGCCCGGAGTGTGCTTGCGGACTACGGAAAGACCGGCAATTACTGGGATAAGAGCACCGCTATCACCCTGGATAAAGAAACCGGGAAATTCAAGGCCTCGTTCAAGACGTATCGCCACACGCCCCCTGGGACCGCTTTTGATGTTTACATCAATGGCGCAAAGACGGGGTCTTACACCGTGAAGGCAAATGGGTTCTGGTTGAGCATGGGACATCGATACATGAACCCCCTGTGGATTATTATCGGAGCCATTATCGTGGGGGCCTATTTCTCCATGATCGGCGCTGCGGGAGGAATGTTGATGGCGGCATTCCAGGTCATGGTCGTCCAAACTGCGGGACCGGTCGGAATTAATGCGGCCAATGTCCTCCGCCCTTCAAACATGGCCCTCACCCTCTTCTCTCCCCTGGGGTCGTTTTATCGATATGCGGTGAAGGAAAGGAGGGTTGCCTGGCCCGTCGGCATATCATTCGGCGTGGGAATCTTCATCGGGTCTATCTGGCTCGGAAAATATGCCACCAAATACCTTCCCATGAAGACCTACAAGGAATGGCTGGCCATTCTGGTGGTCCTCATGGGGATCAGAACGCTCTATGAATTGACCCCGAAAGTAATGGAAAAACGCAAGAACATCAAGGCGATGGTCAAAAAGTTCAATGAGGAGGTGGCAAAGGCCAAAGCAGAGGGCCGGTCAGCGGAAATGGGGCAAATAGAGCCTGTCAAGTCAGGGCTTACCGACTACCGCTTCAAGTTCTGGGGAGAAGAGTTTACCATCAATCCATTGCTCTTCGGTATCCTGGGCCTGGTTATCGGCGTTGTGTCACGATCCTTCGGGATTGGCGGTGGATTCCTGCTGGTTCCCAGCATGACGACCCTGGGGGCGCTTCCCATGTATGTTGCTGTTCCTGTCTCCCTCATCGGAACCTGTTTCAGCAGCATCGGGTCTTTCATCGGATATTTGATCAATGGGTACCTCCCCGATCTCTGGCTGGCGATCGGCATCATCATCGGCGGTTTCGTCGGCGGTATGGTCGGCAGCCGCATCCAGAAACTCTTCAGCGAAAAAGCCTTGAAATGGATTCTGGCAATCACCCTTTTCTTTCTGTTCTTCCGCTTTTTCAAGATAGAGATCTGGATTTAATCTGCCCGGGGAGGGAAGCGCTCCTTCCCTCCCCGTCTCCTTCCCGAGACGATGGAATCATTCCTGGATACCTTATGGCTCAAAACAGAAGCGGTGGTCCAGCATATCAAAGCCCTGCTTGATGCTGCTATCTCGCCGCTCAACGCCCTGGGGCCGGCCGGAGCCATATTTGTCCTCGCCTTTCTGACCGTTCTCCTGGCGAAATTTTTTTCGAAAAAATTCAACACAAAAAGATACAGGCTGCTGAAGGAACAGTTCCAATACTGGTACAATCTCCGACAGGAAGCGAACAGTTGTGCGGATCCGGAAAAGGCAACACTCCTGAAGCGCAACATTGATCAAGCCGAGTTGAACAGAGTCTACTACGATTATTTCTTCGAGGGCCTCATGAAAAGTCTCCTGACCACGTATCTTCCCCTGTTGCTCATGCTGGCCTATGTAAACGAGGCCTTTCAGCCCAGCCTGTTGCTGGAACGTTTCGGCAGGGCATACGTCCTCAAGGTACCCACTTTTTCAGGGGAGCCGGTCCTGCTTGGAGGCGTCTTCTGGTTTTTTCTTTCCGTCCTTTTCAGCTATGGCGTCTGTTCTTTAGGGAAAAAAATCGTTTCCAAGGCGCAGACACGGCCTCATTCCCGGGAAAAAACATGATCCAGCCTCTTTCATTTCATTTTTTCCCCACAGCCATAAGCCATTGCCGGAGAGATTTTTGCAATATCTGCTCTACGTATTTTCCGTCAAGGCGGTATTTCTCCGGGATAAAAGAAAGGTCCACGACATATATGTCCCCCTTCTTTTTCAGGAACGGGCATTCTTCCACCAAGGTGCTCTCAAGCCGTGAAAGAAGGCTGTACACCTTGTTCAGGATCGGCTTGCATGATTTTATTTTTATCCCCTGGAAAGTGTAATTATTGGCAAAAAGCGTAGCTCCTTTAAAGGGAGGCCTCTTTGGGAAGTCGTGGCTGCAAATGCCGTCCCTCAAGAGAAAAAAGTAGGGCGCCACAATAGAAACACCAACAGTAGATTCATCCAGCATCTCTCGTATGACGGATGAAAGTCGTTCGTGTTCAGGATCAAAATCATGGAAGAGGATCGCATCTAACTGTCCCGGATACCTGGAATAAAAAGCCTCCCTTGTCTCAGGCCTGGCAAGAGGCACTCTTCTGCCGCCTTCCCGGAAGAACTCGAGAAAGTCTTGCAGCTCCCATTCTTCGGGATCTTTGGTATAGAAAAGACAGCATCTCACGCCAAGCTCCTGATGCGTCTTTTTCAGGTGTTCACCAAGGGCATCACCGTGGGAAATGAAAGAGGTCTCGAGTGCTTCCAATTCTGCCTCATCAACAAAGGCGATAGCAGCCGCCTGCACAAGGTGATCCACCGCAACCACCTGCAAAACGTGGTGTTCGTGGTCAAATGGCTCGTGCTCTCCCTTCCATTCATCATAGGGAAGGACCTGAAGCTCTTTCTTGAGGGCTTCCGGCAATCGCTCTATTCCCTTCGCTCCACTCAGGTTTTCCCTGGGGATGATAATGGTCTTGCAGCCTGCGTCATATGCTGTCTCAAGCTTGATGTCCAATCCGCCTACCGCTGAAATACGGCCCTGTGTGTCGATTTCCCCGGTTATGGAAACATCCCTTCGAATCGGACAGCCGGTCAGCGCAGAGGCAAGGGCAAGCGCAATTGCGCTCCCCGCGGAAGGCCCGTCTTTCTGGGTGGAGGCACCCATGAAATGGAGATGAACAGGGACCTCCGATCCAGAAGCTTCGATCCCCAGGCTTTTCGCACAATAAAAGACTGCAGTGGTGGCCACCTTCCGACTTTCGTCCATTATTTTCTGAATGTTTCCAGTTGCGTGCACCATACTCAGGTAATCTTCCTGCCGGTGTGCCACTTCTCTCTTCATTTCTACGGGCGTTGCCTGAATGGGGATAATTGTTCCCAGGCCCAGCTCCATATTGACGCCGAGGCCCAGTATTTCACCCACGCGATTCTCTTCATTTATCTGGCTTGGGCGCCCCGGAATAGTAAGATACTGCTTGATTATTTCCCGAGTGATTTGAATGCCGTAACTTTTTTTGAGCAGTCTCTCTTTCCTCAAGACCCGCAGGAAAAGGGTCCGAATGATCCGCTCAAGTTCGCGTACGCCGGGTTCATAAGTATACATTTTGATCAGATAGCGCAAGAGATCCAATCTTTTTTCCGGATCAAAGGAAATGGACACTTCATCGATCTGATATCTGTTCCGTATTCGCTGGATCAAATACTGCTCGGCGATTGCGATTTTTTCATCGATACTGTAGCGATCGAGAGGAACCACTTCACAACGGTTTACAACCGGAGGCGGAACGGTGTCGAGGGTGTTGGCCGTAAGGATGAAGTGACAGTTGGAAAGGTCTATATCCACCGTGGTCATGGTATATTTATCATGAAAGAGGTGGTTCTGTTCCGGATCGAGTATTTCCAGGAGGGTTGAAATTGCAAACTTCTCCGTCTTGTCTGCCTCATCCATGATGAACATCCCGTTCATGACACCCATTTTTATGAGGCCCTGCACAATGGCTCCAGGCTTGGACCCCTCGTACGTAAATCCATATCCCCTGAGGTCGGCCTCATCCCTCATCCCGCCGAGCGATACCTTGTGATAGGGAATCCCCAGATTCTCCGCGATAGAAATGGCGAGCGATGTCTTCCCGACCCCTGGAGGGCCAACGAAAAGAAATGCGCTCCCGGTACGTCCCGCAGGCATTTCATCTCCTTTTTCTGTATGACTGTACCGCCAGATCAAGTTTGCGAAAAAATCACTGATGATTTCTTTTGGTCGCTTGAGGCCATAGTGTGTGCTATCCAGCCCCTTTTCAAATTCATCCGGCTGAACGGTAATCTTCTTGATCTTTCCCCAGGGGATTGCCAGTAATGTTTCAATCAACTCCGTATACTTGGGACCGCTGTGCCCAACGGCGCTTACTTTATTCTTGTCAATGACCTCCAGGGCTTGCCGGGAAAAAAGCGGGTCATTCCTTGCTTCTTCAATGCGGTCTTTAAGGCTTTTCACCGGCCGGGGAACGACCACTTTCTCTTCTGCGGCAACGTTGATCTCAGGTGCCGGGAGTGGGGAAACACCGCTCATTTTTTGAGCTGCGCTGCTCAAATGGTCTTTGAAAAACACAAATATTTCCCGGGAATCCTTTTCTTCCAGTGCGGTCTCCGGAAGATCCAGCTCATGGAAGAGATACACCAGCCCCCACCGGCCCTGGAAGGTTTCAAAAACCTTCAGTGCCTCTTTCTCGTCCCGCATAATGATCAGAGAGAACAGTCTCAGCACTTTTTGGAGACAGGAAACCCGCTGGGAAAGGGTATTGGAGGGATCACGGCTCCAGCGATAGCATTCTCCAAGGACCTTCGTCTTCATATCCGTGTCAAATACGGGGAACACACGGTGTAATAAATCTTCGGGAATGTGGGCAAGATTGATGACATGGGTCTCCAGGATCCTGGTAATGAGGTATCCATAAGGGCGATCCTGCTCCGCCGAGTCAAAGAGTGCAAGATATGCTTCCCCTTTCAATCCCGTCATTTCATCGGCCAGGATGTTCCGAAGCATCCGGTAGAAGGTGGGATCATTTTCCCTCCGATCCATGGCAAAGGCAATGTCCGAGCGAATGACATCCCGCTCTGACTTACCGGGATAGAGCATGTGTTCTATTTCATGGCGAAGCAGAAATTCCGCAAAGGCCAGGATCTTGCTCTCTTCCGTCGTCGTTCCCCCGAGCCTGGATTCGGGATCACTCGGGATCAAAAAAACCAGATAATCAAAGACCCGCTCGTGAATATGAATAATCCACTTGTCATCATTTTTAGACACAACGCTCGCAAGGCAAATAAGGTTTTCTTCGTCTTCCAGCCGCTCGATCGCGATTCGGTCACTGACCCGGGCAATCAAGGTGGCGTCTGTCCATCTCTTTTTCCTGAAATAGGGCATGACCCTCCTGACGACGATTGTCCGGAGGACCTGGAGAACACGCTTGACCCCTTCCCCCTCGGGGAGGGGGAGACTGTCAAGTGCCCGGTGATCAAATTCCATTGGAAACACAATCGGTCTCCTCACATTCTAAAAAAGTATCATTATTCCTCATTCCTGTTTGTAGTATGAAAAGAACCCTTCCAATGTGTCAAGCAAAAAGCCGGTTGTTTTGTTGAACGGAAAGCCTGTTTCACCTGGCAACACGAAGGCCTTTTCCCGTCCCTTCAACACACCAAAAAAAGCAACGCTTCGCCCCTGTATGAAAGGGCATTTTTCAAGCCTCTCTTCTTTCGCACAGCAATCAAGTTGACTTTATTGTTTCAATCAAGTAAATAAAGATGCATTTGGAAGAAGCCATCAGTGTGCCTCTGGAGGGTGAGTTTCCGGATTCCCTGGATCTTGTATATGAAAAAGAAATACCAGATCATCACTGTCATCGTCCTCTCCTGTCTCGTAATCGGATTTTTCCTGAGTATCTATATTACGGTCGAGGAAAAGATTCCCCCCAACGCGGTTGTGGTTATTACCGTAGAGGATAAGCGCTACCACTCCATCCATTTCGATTACAGCTGTGTCGCGGGAAAGACCGCGAAAACAACCACTCTCGAAAAAGCCCTCCAAGCCGGGTATAAACCTGACCCCCACTGCCGGGAATTAGGGTATTTTCGAGGCAACAGGTTGTTTCTCTTCCATTATTTGCTTTCCAAAATAGGGTTCTCCATGAACAGTCGCTGGGATAAGAACGGGAATTGGCTATGGTAGCTCCTCCTCTGTTGCCAAAAAGAGAGTAATCCGCTATGCCCATCCTTCATGTGGTAACCGGAGACGGTATCATATTCGATTATCCACTCACCAGGGCAAAGATGACCCTGGGACGGAGCAAAAACAATGACCTTCCCCTGAAAGATATCACGGTTTCCCGCCACCACGCAGAAATCAAGAAGGACGAACGAGGATACCTCATCCTTGACCTGGGCAGCTACAATGGAACCAGGCTCAATGGAAAGTTGATCCAAACAGCGCCACTTCATTTCGGAGACAAGGTGCAGATCGGTTTAACACGATTGACATTCCTCGAAAAAAAGACCCTTGGATCCGGGGCACTTGATTCCCTGATACTGACGACGGACGGCGAATTTGAGACTGGAGAGCAAAAAATCGTCGAGAGCAGCCCCCGGAGGACCTATGGGGAGTCGCGCGAATTGCTGGCATCATTGGGCAAGGGAACTGATCGAACAGCGTCGGAAAAAAGAGCGGGTGTCACGGGAGAAGCCAGCTTGTCCGACCTTGCCCGGATGAACAAGGTCCTTTTCGTTTTGTACGAAATAAGCAGGCAACTCAATCAAATTACTGACTTTGATCAACTCCTCAAAAAAATAATGGATCTCGTCTTCGTCGTCATCGATGCCGACTATGGGTTCCTGGTGCTCCTTGGCGGCCGGGACGGGAAAGAGCTTATTCCGGTGGTGGTCAAGCACCAGGAAGGCCTCGGCAAAAAGGGAAAGGAGATGAAGGCCAGCAAGACCCTTATCAAGAAAGTCATCCGCGACAAAGTGGCCCTGCTCACTTCAAATGCCATGGCCGATACCAGGCTGGACGGGGCGAAGAGCCTTTACCTGCAGAAGATCAAGTCGGCCATGTGCGTTCCTCTCTGGCGCAAAGACAAGGTCATAGGCGTCATTGAACTGGGGACGAGCCGGCTTGAAAATCACTTCAACCAGGATGACCTCGAACTCCTGAAAGCGATCGGCAGCCAGATGGCTATGGTCATTGAGCAGGCCGCATTGAATGAACAGATTCGAGAAGAAGAGCGCATGCGGAATAGGCTGGAACGTTTCCACTCCCCCCAGGTCATCGAAATGGTATTAAAGGGTGACCAGGAGGCCAAGGACCGCATCATGGACCCCAAGGAACTGACTGCCACTGTCCTCTTCATGGATATCGTTGGATTTACAAACCTTTCCGAACGAATGCCGCCAAGAGAGATAACCATTCTCCTGAATCATTTCTTTTCCAGGATGACCGATATCACCTTTCACTATGACGGAACCCTTGACAAATACATCGGAGACGGCCTGATGGCGGTGTTTGGTGCGCCCATGCAAAAAGACGATGACGCGGTCAGGGCGATCCAGGCTGCTCTTGACATGCGAAAAGAGCTGGGTCTGATGATGGCAAGCACGTCTGACGACAAGAAGTTCGATATTCGAATCGGCATAAACACGGGGAAAGTGGTGGCGGGAAACATAGGGTCTCCAAAGCGGATGGACTATACCGTCATCGGAGATCCGGTCAATGTTGCCTCAAGGCTCGAATCCATCGGCGAACCAAATCAGATTCTCATCGGCGAAGAAACATATCGCCGGACAAAAGATCGATTCCTGGTTCGCCCCGTGGGTCCCAAAAAAGTAAAAGGGAAACGGGATGCTGTTCTGGTATATGAAGTTATCGGCTGATGACCACGGCGGGCAATCCCGCATTTCTGGATAGGCACACGACAGCTTTTTCACTCCTCTTTTTTCCTGATAAACGTGGCAATATTCCTCTTCAACAGTTGATATTCATCGGCAAGTTTTTTGTACTTTTCCTTGCTGTCAACAGCAAACCGTTCCAGTCTTTTGAGCCTGAGCTTGAGATCGGTGATATCCGTGTGCACGACCGTGCAGGACACGATCTCGCCCGAGGCGTCATACTCCGGCATTACTTTTGCCAGGACATACACGGGTTCACCTTGTGTGTTATAGTACTTCCATTCCTTACCGTCTACCGTCTCCCCCTGGAGGCTCCGCACAATGGTCTCGCGAAAATTCGGCCGGTACGGTTTGGAAAGGACCGATAAAGGGTTATTCCCGACCATCTGGGAAGCGCTATACCCGAAGATTCGTTCACAGGCCCTGTTCCATTCTTTAATCTTGCCCGTCCGATCGATCTTGTAGGCCGGATAAGAGGCTTCGATGTTTTCTTCCAGTCCCGACCCGGAGGAAGTCCGCTTCCTCACGGGCCTTTCCGTCGATTGGATGGTCTGGATAGCCCCTTTTACAACCCCGTCCTGATCCACAATGGGGGCCGCGCTCATAATGGCCTTCTCCCCTTCCCCCAGATACGGCAAGGTGGTTTCAAGGGAAAAGGCGCCGCTGTCCGTTTGGGCGAGAACTGAATCTCCATATTGGGTGTTCACACACTCCGGATCTTCCAGGATTTTATCCGCCAGGCTTCCGCCGTCATTGATGGCAAGTTCTTCGCAGACTTCTTTTCCAAGAATCGTTTCAGGCGGTATCCCGGTCAACTCTTGGCATGCCCTGTTCCATTGCACCACCCGGTGCTGCCGGTCAATCACAAAGGTTGGGACCGGAGAGCGCAGCAGGATATCCTCTATGTATTTTGTTGAGTCCCGGAGAACCCGGGCCTTCTCTTCCTCACGAGCCAGGGCCTCGCTGCTTTCCTTTTCAAACAAAAACGCAAAAAGGAGCACTACCAGCAAACCCAGGAGATATGCACCCAGGGAATAGACCGGGGAAACCTTCGCCGGAAGGAGGTTGGCAAAATGATACCCCGTGCGGAAAAGGAATACCGCGAAGGCGGTCTCAAGAAAAACCAGGCAAGCCCAGATCGTGCCCCACAGATATCCCGTCATGAAAATGGCCAGGAGAATCAATACGGCATTCCAGACCCAGGAGAGCAGCATCAACCCTCCCGCGCCGACCCCGCCCGTCTGCCAGCGAATGGCGGCCAGGGTCCCCCAGAGCACAAGCACCGCCAGATTTCCAACAAGTGCGGGATTTTTCGTAATTCTCAGCAGCAAGATCAGGAAAATACCGGAAAGCCCGGCAAGAATACAGAGATAAAACAGGGGGAACGCCCCCACATAAAAATAGAAAAGCCCCAGAAACGGGGCAAATATCACGAAAGCCAGCCCAAAGGCATTGAGGACCTTTATACGTCTCAGGATCCCGGGCTCCACGAGCCTGGCGCCCGACGTGAGGAAGTTCTCGAAGGCTGAAAGGGATTCTTGGCTCATAATTGCGAAAAAACTGCTCCTTTTTCGATCTCAGGGTGTTCAATGATAAACGAGGCCGCTTTTGTTTTTCCTATCCCCCTAGAAGAGCGGCGAGTTCTGCAAGAGACACATACTGGACTTTTCCCTCCGTATCAATCACGGCGTAAAGGTATCGTTGATCATTCTTGAATAGTGGAAAGGGTGCGTCAATCTGCACAACGCAGAATGAACCGCTGTTTTGAATGGTATAGTCGAGGTAATGGCCTGTGGGGATCGCGACTTTCAGGGCTTCCTTGATTCTCGTAAATGCGTCTCCAGGATTGGCCGTTCCATCTGATGACACTGAATAGCTCGTTCCAGTCCCTTCCGGAAAAAATTCATCATGGGCCAAAAAGTACATGATCTCCCCGTCCATGATCTGTTTCATCATGAGCGCGGCCTCGGTTCCATAGGCCCGCTGAGTCCACGTATGGTAAAGCGGCATTGCCGTCGCAAAGAGAATCCCGACTATTGCTGACACAACCATTAACTCGAGAAGAGTGAACCCGCGCTGTCTTCCCATTTAGGTCCCCTCCCCCGCCGGCAGGGAATACTTTACACCGCCCGCGGTCAGGGTTATTTTCATTTCTCCTTTTTTTACATGCGCGAGAGAAAGCCGGTACCCCACGTTCGGGTCGGGGTCCCTCGAATAGCTGAGATTTTCAAGAAAAGATAATTGCTTTTTCTTCAACTGGAGGTACTTGGGGACGAGATCTCTCAGGTGCTCAGGATATTGATTCCTCTCATAATGTGCGAATCTCTTGATTGACCCATTCACCAGAAAAAGGAGGACCCTTCCTGCCTTGCTCTTGTCAATCATGGCGGCAGTCTGCTCGGGCGCCGGCTTTCCGCCAAAGAGAATCACGCCCCACATGGAAAGAATCAATACGGAAGAGACCACCAGAAAGTATTGGAAAGGGCCCCAGGGCTTGTTTTTCCGTCTCTTTTTTTCCGCTACCCTTTCCTTTCTTTCCACGATACTGGAACCTACCGTCGAAACGGTCTGCAGCATGGCGCACTGGAAACAGGCGTACTCGCCCGGCCGCACCTCTTCGGCGCAATCACTGCACAGGGGTGCATTGCAGCTGGTACAATAGTAAACTGCTTCCCGATCCGGGTGGTTTTTACACTGCATAAAAGCGTTTCCTGTCTTCCGGAACCGCCCAATCAAGCGGTGGACGCTTCGGAAGAGATAAAAAAATGGTAAGCGTTCACGGGTACAAAGGTTCAGAACCCTGAACTGGTGAACGGTTACAAAAAATGTCCGCGTTAGTCAAGCGGAAACCATCTGATCTCAGGGGACGTATTTCCGCTCTCCTGCAGAGATCTATGGTTTCAGGTCATTCCGGCAATAGGGACAGACCACCCATTCCGGCTGGACAATCCTGCTGCAGGAACTGCACGTGGGAACAATGGGCTGTTCACAGAATGGGCAGTCCCTGAAATCGAGACTTACCGCCTTCCCGCAACCGGGACAGATGGTCGTAAGCTCCTCTTTCTGATGAACTGCTCGCAGGACCTCTTCGATGGTGGTGATGCCCATGCGAATCTTCCGGAGCCCACTCATCCCGAGCGTACTCATCCCGGTTGCCATGGCGGCTTCCCTGAGCGTGTCTGCCGTGGCCTGGGCCTGGACCAGTTCACGCATTTTATGGCCCATGATCATAATCTCCTCGATGGCTGTTCTTCCTTTGAAGCCGGTATGATCACAGTGCGAACAGCCGGTCCCATGAAAAAACTTAAACGGCAAATCCTCTTCACGCATACTGAGTCTTGCCAGCAGTTCCGGGTTTGGCACGTACTCTTCCTTGCATTTCGGACAAATGACCCTGACGAGACGTTGAGCCACCACACCAATCAAGGAAGAGGCAATGAGAAAGGGAGGCATTCCGATATCAATGAGCCTTGTGACCGCTGTGGGAGCATCACTCGTGTGCAGCGTTGAAAGGACCAGGTGACCGGTCAATGACGCCTGCAGGGCAAGTTCCGCCGTCTCCTCGTCCCGTATCTCTCCCACCATGATGACATTCGGGTCCTGCCGCAGGATAGAGCGGAGGATGAAGGGAAAAGTGAGGCCCACTTTCTCATTGATCTGCACCTGGTTGATTCCTGCAAGCTCATATTCCACAGGATCTTCCACTGTGACAATGTTCACCTCATCCGAACGGATCTCCCGCATACACGCGTAAAGGGTAGACGTTTTGCCACTTCCAGTGGGACCGGTAATCAGAATCATCCCCTGGGGCTGCCGGGCAAAGTTTTTCACGATACCGAGGTTTTTCTTGGCAAATCCCAACTGATCCAGGCTCAGAAAGGCTTCTTCTTTATTGAGGATACGGATCACCGCCTTTTCCCCATAAAACGTCGGGAGCGTTGACACCCGGAGGTCCGCGGTAAAATTCCTGGATCGCACCTTGATCCTTCCATCCTGGGGAAGGCGTCGTTCCGCAATATTCATCCCCCCAAGGACCTTGATCCTCGAAATAATGATAGGCTGCGTCCATTTCGGCAGTTTGATGGTCTCCTGGAGGACCCCGTCTATCCTGTTTCTTACCCTGACGTTGTTCTCCTGAGCCTCTACATGGACATCACTCGCCCCTTTCTTAATGGCGTTCTTGATAATCAGGTCCACCATCTTCACAAACGGCGAATCCTGGAACTTGTCAAACTCTTCCTCCTCTTCCTCCGCCTCCTTTTCGCCGGGAGAGAATTCCAGCAACTCTTCGCTCCCGAACTCATCAGTAACCTCATCAATTGATTTTTCAGGGTGATGATATTGCTGGACCCGGTCCAGGATCTGGCTCGGTGTGGAAATGGCCGGTTGGATGTTGAAACCGGTAATGAACTGGAGTTCCTTAATCATGTTCAGATCAAGCGGATCGGCCATGGAGACATGCAGCACATTATTATTTCGATTGATGGGGATACAGAGGAACTTCCTGCACACTTCTTCCGGAATCGTTTCTACGATTTCATTGTGAATTTCCTGGTCTCGCAGGTCCACAAACGGGATCTTGAGCTGCATCGCGAGGGCAAACGCGATCTCCTCCTCGGTCAGGAAATGGTGTTCCATCAGGACCTGGCCGAGTCGCTTTCCGGTCCCCCGCTGTGCTTCCAGGGCCTCGCTCAGGCGCGCATCAGAAAGAAGGCCTGTTTCCACCAGCAGTTCTCCCAGTTTCCGTCGTCCGATAAGGCTTTTTCTTTCCCCAAGCTTCCCGGTATCGTGCAGCCGATCATATGCCATGACACTGTCCCTTTTTTGATTTTTCCATTCGGGTATTTCATCGACCTTCACGCGAAAAACCTTAACAACTTGTTCTCTATCTTTCAAGGAAATAGTATCTGATCCACCATCAAGGTATCATCTGCGGCGTTGCCTTCGATCGCTCCTCCTTGCGACGTATTGGTCATAGACTCAGTCGTCGCTCCTCGGTGTCTTGCACCTGACACCTTGCTGAGGATCAGGAATTTTGCCAAAATCAACCCACAGGATGAACCATACGGAATGGAGAGGGTGGATTTAGGTTTGACATGGTCCCCCGCGATTGGTAGACTTTTACGGCTTTCTAGGACCCGGTTGCGGCACTTCCGAAACAAATCATGATGACGGCCAAAACCGGTTTTTCCGCGCCTTTCCCGGATCACCGCGCTGGACGGATCCCCTTTTCGTGGAGTGAGGAAGAGATATTGTCCCGATGAAAAAGCCGATTAACAAAATAGACATTTTCATCACTATTTGCATTGTCCTCCTTTTTCTCTTTTTCTCCCTGAAAACATACGGTCCTTTTGAGGCCCTGGAGCGATTTTTCTACAACGCGGAGATGCGCCTGGATCTTCCCACCATTTCCCTTGAAAACAAGATCGCCATCGTCAACATCGATGCCAAAAGCCTGCAGCAACTGGGGCCCTGGCCCTGGCCCCGGCATGTCATCGGTGATATGATCCGCATTCTCAAAAACAACGGGGCCAAGCTCATCGGATTGGATCTCCTCCTGCCCCACCGGTCTCAAAATGAAGGGCTGGACGCGGTCAGGGGGCTCTACGATCTCATTTACCGGCTGCAAAGGCAAGATCAGGGGAATGCGTCCTACGATATTCTGCTCAAGAGGGTGGCCGAGATTGAAAATCAACTCGACGAAGACAAAGAACTCGCTTGGGCCATCAAACAGGCAGGCAACATTGTCCTGCCGGTGGTCGGGACATTTGGAAGATATGACACGGAACTGGTCCTCTCCCCCGATGCGCCACTCGCAAGGAGCCTTGTCAACAGCCCCAACCTCCAGAAAAAAATGAAGGAACATATTTCCGTCAATCGGCTCATTACCCCTTTCCCCGAACTCTCAAACAGCTGCCGCTGGCTGGGACACATTAATTTCCCTCCCAAAGAGGAAAAAGCCGGTCAGGTCCACCTGCCCTTTATAGATTACCGCGGAAACATCATTCCATCCATGCCGCTGGTCATGGCTTTTGATTATCTGAAAAAGGACCCGCGCCGGGTGATCATACGCAAGAACGCGATCACCGTTGCACAGGAAGCCATCCCGACCAGAAATGGCGAAATGTTTATCAAGTTTCGGGGTGCCCGTCGATCTTTTCCTTACTATTCCTTTGTGGATATCCTGAAGGTAAAAAAAGTTCCGGCTGTTTTCGACGGAAAGATCGTGCTTATCGGCTTCACTGCTGGAGACAACAGGACGGCAATCGACACCCCGGTTGACCCTGAGATGCCCCGGGTGGAACTGGCGGCAAATATTATTAATGATCTTTTGAAGGGAAGATATCTGAGGCGCCCCACAGCAATGCTCTTCCTGGAGGCGTTTCTCTTGATTCTCCTGGCAACCGCTGCCTTTCTGTTCATCCCTCGCCTCAGCTACCTGGGCCGAACGGCCTTTACCATGTCTTTGCTGTTCCTCCTGTTTGTGACCAGTATCGTCCTGTTTGTTGCGACAGACAGCTGGTTCAAGATAACGTACATTTCCCTTTCGCTTCTCTCCATCTA
Source organism: Deltaproteobacteria bacterium (assembly GCA_019309145.1). Lineage (GTDB taxonomy): Bacteria > Desulfobacterota > DSM-4660 > Desulfatiglandales > Desulfatiglandaceae > B46-G9. Next base: position 20,106 of record JAFDGR010000015.1, read on the forward strand.
CGCGTTCTTCATGGTCAGGGATTTCGTGGTCAGGGAACGATCCATGGAACGGACTTCCAAGGAAAGCATTGAAACCAATCGCATGCTTGGCCTGAGTTTTCAGAGCCAGGGGCTGCTGGATCTGGCCTTTGAAAAGTTCAGAAAATGCCCCCTGGATGACGCCATGAAAGACGTCCTTTACAACCTCGGACTTGATTTCGAACGGAAACGCATGGTGAACAAGGCCATTTCCGTCTATGAATACATCAACCAAGGAGAGAAGGATTTCCGGGATCTCAGCAGTCGAATCCCGAAATTGAGAAAAATTGCCGGTGAACTTCCTGTCTCCGGCTTCAAGGGTAAAAAGGAGGCAAAAATCCTCTTTTCAGAGGACCTGGAAACAAAACCTACGGTTGGAAGGTATGAAATCCTTGATGAATTGGGGCAGGGAGCCATGGGAATGGTGTACAAGGCACGGGATCCAAAAATCAATCGGCTCGTTGCCATCAAGACCATCCGATTTTCAGATGAATTTGAGGACGACCGGATAAGTGAAGTAAAGGAACGCTTTTTCAAAGAGGCGGAACTGGCCGGGAAACTTTCCCATCCTTCTATTATCTCCATTTATGACGTCGGTGAAGACTATGAATTGACCTACATGGCAATGGAGCTCCTGAACGGGAAAGATCTTGAGCACTACTGCCAAAAAGACACGCTCCTTCCCTTGCGGAAAGTCTTGCGGATCGTCTCGGAAACAGCCGCAGCACTGGACTATGCCCACCAGCAGGGCGTGATTCACCGGGACATCAAGCCGGCGAATATCATGGTCCTCGAAGAGGGAGGCATCAAGGTAACCGATTTCGGGATCGCAAAAGCGGTCTCCAGTTCCCAGACAAGGACCGGTATCATCCTCGGAACGCCCAATTACATGTCGCCCGAACAGATCAATGGCCGCAAGATCGACGGCCGGTCTGATATCTTTTCCCTCGGGGTCGTCTTTTTCCAGCTCTTGACCGGGGAACTTCCCTTCAAGGGCAAGACCCTGACCGAACTCTTTTACCAGATTACCCAGGCCAAACACCCTTCTCCAAAGGAGATCAATCCAAAGGTTATCCGGCCCTGCGTGCAACTGATTGACCGGGCCCTGGCAAAAGACCCGTCAGAGCGGTTCCAGGACGCCGCTGAATTCGCCCGTTACGCGAATCTCCTCACGCAAAAGATAGAGCAGCTCCGCGCCAAACGCCACCAACCCTGATTAGACCTTGAAATATTCCCGGTACCAGGCCACAAAATTCCTGATGCCGACTTTGACCGGGGTTTTTGGGGAAAAGCCCAGTAATTTTCTCGATCTCTCAATATCTGCCGACGTCTCCGGCACATCCCCCGGCTGAATGGGCATCATGTTCTTCTCTGCCTTCTTGCCCAGTTCCTCTTCCAGCGTACCAATGAAATCCATGAGTTCCATGGAGCTGGAATTCCCAAGATTGAACACATCATAGGGAACCGCCCTCTCCAGGGCGGCCAGGGTCCCGTCCACGATATCATCAATATAGGTGAAGTCGCGCCTCATTTTCCCGTAATTGTACACATTGATGGGCCTGTTGTTCAGGATAGCATCAGTAAACAGGAACAGCGCCATATCAGGGCGCCCCCAGGGACCGTATACGGTAAAATACCGGAGTCCGGTACAGGGAATCCCATACAGATGGCTGTATGCGTGCGCCATGAGCTCATTTGCCTTCTTTGTGGCGGCATAGAGAGACACCGGAGTATCAACCCGATCCTCAACGCTGAAAGGTGTCTTTTTATTGTTCCCGTAAACGGATGAAGACGACGCATAGACAAAATTTTCCACCCCCTGTGCCCTTGCCAGTTCGAGGAGATTCAGAAAGCCCTCGAGGTTGCTTTTCTGATAAGAAAAGGGGTCTTCCAGAGAATATCTTACCCCGGCCTGCGCCGCAAGATTACAGATGATCCCGGGTTCATGCTTCTGAAATATGCTTCGCATCGCCTCAAGGTCCTGGATATCAGCCCGATAGAAAAAAAGGCGATCGAAATGCTTCAATATGGCCATTCTCGCGTTTTTCAGGCTGACATCATAATAGGGGTTCAGGTTGTCAATCCCAACCACCGTGTCTCCCCTTTCGAGGAGCCTTTTTGCAACATGAAAGCCGATAAAACCTGCCACTCCTGTGACCAGGACTCTTCGCTTCTGTTCCTTCATCATTGTTTCTCCCTTCCGCATTGGCTTTCCACTGGTTACCAGAATCCGGCAAAAAAAGCCAAAAAAAAGAGACTGCGCCCGGGAGCACATCTTTTCCGGACACAGTCTCTTTTGGTCATAAACACAACGGCCCGCACGTCCTTCAGGCCGGAGCAGCAGGCAGCGATGAACTACATCATACCGCCCATACCGCCCATACCACCTCCGGGCATCGGAGGCATCTCTTCTTTTTCTTTCGGTTTCTCGGCTATCATGGCCTCGGTGGTCAGCAGGAGAGAAGAAACCGATGCCGCGTTCTGGAGGGCAAACCGGGTAACCTTGGTGGGATCGATGATGCCGGCCTTCAGCAGGTCTTCAAACTCTCCCGTGTCCGCATTGTACCCAAAAGACCCTTTCCCTTCTTTCACCTTTTCCACGACAACCGAACCTTCCGCGCCGGCGTTGTTGGCGATCTGACGAATGGGCTCTTCCAGTGCCCGCATCACCATGTTCACCCCTGACTGCTCTTCACCGTCCAGTTTCAATTTCGCGATTGCCGGAATGGCTCGAACCAAAGCGACACCACCCCCCGGGACGATCCCTTCCTCCACCGCGGCTCTGGTAGCATTCAAGGCATCCTCAACCCTGGCCTTTTTTTCTTTCATCTCCGTCTCGGTTGCTGCACCGACATTGATCACCGCAACGCCGCCGATAAGCTTGGCCAGCCTCTCCTGGAGCTTCTCCCGATCGTAGTCGGACGTGGTCTCTTCAATCTGCACACGGATCTGCTTGACCCTGCCTTCAAGATCGCTCCGGCTGCCGCCGCCATCCACGATCGTGGTATTATCCTTGTCAATCCGTATGGTCTTTGCGGTCCCCAGGTCATTCAAGGTCACATTTTCCAGCTTCAGGCCCAGGTCCTCTGAAATGACCCTGCCGCCAGTAAGAATGGCGATGTCTTCCAGCATGGCCTTCCTCCGGTCACCAAACCCCGGGGCCTTCACCGCGGCTACCTGGAGTGTGCCTCTCAGCTTATTGACGACCAGGGTAGCCAGGGCCTCACCTTCCACATCCTCGGCCACAATGAGAAGGGGTTTCCCCATCTTGGCGATCTGCTCCAGGATGGGAATGAGGTCCTTCATATTACTGATCTTCTTTTCATGCAGGAGTATGTAGGGCTCGCTCAAGTTCGCTTCCATCTTCTCAGGATCTGTCACAAAATACGGCGAGAGATATCCGCGGTCGAATTGCATTCCTTCCACCACTTCCAGGGTGGTTTCCATGCTCTTTGCCTCTTCAACCGTGATGACCCCCTCTTTTCCGACCTTGTTCATGGCCTCTGCGATAATGTTTCCGATGGTCTCATCGTTGTTGGCGGAAATGGTTCCCACCTGGGCGATTTCTTCCTGGTCTTTGGTCGGCTTGGAGAGCTTCCTCAGTTCACCAACAGCCGCGCTCACCGCCTTTTCGATCCCCCGTTTAATGGCCATGGGATTCACGCCCGCCGCTACCAGTTTTGACCCTTCCCGGTAAATCGCCTGGGCCAGTACTGTTGCCGTCGTTGTTCCATCTCCTGCCACATCGGATGTCTTGGAGGCAACTTCCTTCACCATCTGCGCCCCCATGTTCTCGAACTTGTCTTCCAGTTCGATCTCTTTCGCTACCGTGACCCCGTCCTTGGTAATATTCGGGGAACCAAAGGATTTGTCCAGGATCACGTTCCTCCCTTTCGGTCCCAGGGTGACTTTGACCGCGTTGGCGAGGGTATCGATGCCCAGCAGGATGGCTTCCCTCGCTTTTGCATCATATTTAATCTCTTTTGCCATGCTTCCTTTCCTCCTTAAGAATTAGTTTCTCCATTTCGATTTCCGCGCCACGACTATTCTACAATGGCAATAATATCGTCCTCTCTCATGATCAGGTGCTCTTCGCCGTCAATTTTTATGTCGGTCCCGGCATATTTTCCGAAAAGGATCCTGTCTCCCTTTTTGACCTCAAGCGGCTGCTTCTTTCCGTTTTCAAGGATTTTGCCGTTCCCCACTGCAACAACTTCCCCCTCTATGGGCTTTTCTTTCGCGGTGTCGGGGATGATAATTCCTCCCTTTGTTGTCTCTTCTTCTTCGACTCTTTTTACAATAACACGGTCATGCAATGGTCTTACTTTCATCTTTCCCTCTCCTCCTCAATTTGAAATATCAATAAGATCAGGCGGGAGACCAGAACGCCCCCCGACGTGGTACACTGTAAGATACGAACAGGGGTCAATGTGACATTATTTGGAGAAGTTAATGCAGGCGATCGGAATGTCAAGGGGCAGGGTGAAAAAAACCGGCGAAATTAAGATGGCTCTTGCATCCGCCATTCCCAGGTTTTCCGGATACCCTCTTCTAATGCGATAGCGGGTTCCCAGCCCAGGATATTCCTTGCTTTTTCCGCAACCAGGCAGCTCTTTGTCAGATCTCCCGGGCGGGCCAACGCACGAACAGGCATGGACAGGGAGTCCAATGATTTCCCGCTCAGTTTCTGAAACACCTGAAAAATAATTTTATACAGTGCCAGGGTCCTGGTTTCCCGGTTCGTCCCGATGTTAAAGGAGTCCAAATTTCCCCTGCTCAAGGCCAGTTTGTTTGCTTCTACCACGTCCCCCACAAAAGTGTAATCCCGTACCATCCCATCCTTCTCTTCGGGAAAATGGTAAAGCGTGGATGGCCTTTCTTTCAGCAGGTTATCCATGAATATGGCCACGACACCGGCCTCACCATGGGGTATCTGGCGAGGGCCGTAGATATTGGCATACCGCAAGACCGTATATTCCAGGCCGTACTGGTGGTGATAATACGCAAGATAGTGTTCAGACGCATACTTGGATACTGCATACGGCGAAAGAGGTTGTGGAAGATACTTTTCCGAAGTAGGATATTCATCCGCCTCTCCGTAGATGGCCCCTCCGGATGAAATAAAGATAACCTTTTTTGTCCCCCACTTCACCCCACCCTGGAGGAGATTCAAGAACCCCCTGATATTGATATCCGCATCCAGCATGGGATCGGATACAGAAGCCGGCACACTGATCTGAGCTGCGTGGTGATTAATGATCTCGGGCTTTTCTCGCTCCATCACCTCCGCCAATTCCCGTGAACGGATATCAACCTGATAAAACTTCGCTTTGGGATGCACATTGGATCGTTTCCCGGATGAAAGATCGTCCACCACAATGACCTCGTGGCCTTCCGCGATATAGCCGTCCACCACGTTTGACCCGATAAAACCCGCACCGCCCGTAACCAGGATCTTCATTCCAGCGCTCCCTGCCTTTCCATTCAAAAATGTTAGAGGCAAACCTAGCAGGATAACCGGCTCACGTCAAGATGTATGAGCGTCCCATGAATCCCATTGCAAATACCAAGCGATTATTATAGTATCCTGTGCCTGTGTCTCCCCGTACTCCTCTCCAAAACCGGGGCTGAAGACATGTGGCGTGAGGCATAAGAGGAAAACGAAAATGAAGAACAACACCGCCATGAATCAGCAATACGAAAACATCCTCGGGCAGATCGGGAATACCCCACTGGTCCCCATCAAGAACCTGTTCAGAAAAAAGGGCGTGGAGATCCTGGCCAAACTGGAGTGCTTCAACCCGGGAGGATCGGTAAAGGACCGGCCCGCCCTGTATATGATTGAAGAGGCTGAACACAAAGGTGAACTCACCAGGGAGAAGACCATTCTGGAGGCAACCAGTGGAAATACCGGGATCGGTCTCGCCCTGGTCGCCGCCGTCAAAGGCTACCGTATTCTCCTGACCATGTCCGAATCCGTCAGCGAGGAACGCGTGAAGATCCTGAGGGCCTTGGGTGCGGAAATCGTGTTCACTCCAGCCCGTCTCAGCACGGATGGAGCCATTGAACACGTGTATCGGCTTGTACGTGAAGAACCGGAGAGATACTGGCTGGCTGATCAATTCAATAATGAGGCCAACTGGAAGGCCCACTATTATGGTACCGCCACGGAGATTATGGAACAGACAGGCGGCGACCTGGACGTCATTGTAGCGACCATGGGGACGACAGGAACCCTTATGGGGTTGGCCAGAAGATTTCAGGAGACCAAACCGGAGGTGAAGATCATCGGTGTGGAACCCTACCTCGGGCACAAGATTCAGGGACTGAAGAATATGAAGGAATCTTATCAGCCCGGCATTTTTGAGAAAAAACGATTGGCTCACATCGTGAATATAGAGGATGAGGAGGCTTTTCAAACAGCACGCCTCCTCGCAAAAAAAGAAGGGATCTTCGTGGGTATGAGCTCAGGGGCGGCCATGGCAGCCGCCATCAGGATTGCCGGAGAGATGGAGGCCGGGCGGTTGGTGGTTATCCTGCCCGACGGTGGAGAGCGGTACCTGAGCACACCCCTCTACACGGCCCGGAAAAAGTGCGGGCTTCGCCTCTATAATACCCTTACCCGCAAAAAAGACGATTTTCTGCCCATCCGGGAAACCCAGGTGTCCATGTACACCTGCGGACCAACCCTTTGCCAGGAAATACATATCGGGCAGTGCAGGCGTTTCGTATTTGCAGACCTCGTGAAGCGATATCTCCTGCTCAAGGGATTCCAGGTCAAACATATCATGAACGTGACAGACCTGGACGATACGACCATTCAAGGATCGGAAAATGCAGGGGTATCTCTTGCCGAGTTTACGAAGAACTACTACGATTCTTTTATTCATGATATCAGTAAATTGAATATCCTGGAGGCGACAGAATACCCCAAGGCGAGCCTCCACGTGCAGGAAATGATTGATCTTACCCAGAGACTTCTTGAAAAGGGCTACGCCTATGAAAAGTTCCGGTCCATCTATTTTGATATCTCCCGGTTCAGCGAGTATGGACATCTTTCCAAAATAGATCTGGAGAAGATCAGGATCGGCAAGACCGTGGACCTGGACCAGTACGAAAAAGAGAACCCGCGTGATTTCACTCTGTTAAAACGCTCCACCCTCAGCGAGCTCAAAAAAGGCATTTTCTATCAGACCCAGTGGGGAAATATCCGCCCGGGATGGCACCTCCAATGTTCCGCGATGGCATTGCGATACCTGGGGGCACCGTATGATATCCACACCAGTGGGACAGATCTTATTTTTCCCCACCACGAGAATACCATCGCGATCATCAAGGCCCTGACGGAAAAGACCCCGGCCAACTACTGGCTGCACAATGAACTCGTGCGCATGGACAGCAGGGAAACAACCTCTGCCGAGAAAAACGGCAAGTTGACCTTAAAGGACCTGTTTCGCAAGGGGTACTCCGGAAGGGAGATCAGGTACTGGCTCCTGAGCCGTCATTACCGCAAGCCGCTCTATTTTTCCTGGGCAAAGCTCGAGACCGCGAGGAACACGCTCCATCACCTGGATCATTTTGTCCAGAAAGTGCATCGATGCCCCAAAGGATCCCCGGATCCGGAAATGGATCAGAGGACCTATGATCTGCGGCGCGGATTCAATGATGCCATGGATGATGATCTCAATATTGCCTCTGCCCTGGCATCCCTCTTCCAGTTCACCAGGGAGATCAATCGAATCATGGATCAGAAAGGCATGGCAGACAAGGACAGGGAAAAGATCCTTGATGCACTCAAACAGATTGATTCTACCCTCGGGGTACTGCGGCTGGAACCGGAAGAGCCGGATGCATCCGTGGAGGCCATTGTACTGGAGAGGGAGGAGGCACGGAAAAACAAGGACTGGGAACGAGCCGATGACCTTCGCAGACGGTTGCTGGAGATGGGTGTCGAGGTCCTTGATACCCGGGACGGCCCTGTCTGGCGCAAAATCAGCAATCCCTGATTTGTTCACCACAGAGATCACAGAAAATCTCTATTTTGTTGCTCATCCACCGGCGGTTTGAACTGGATCGGACTCTTTTTTGACAAAATCCTTGCACGGGTGGCGCAGCTGCGCCCACTGTCCCCTGTTCCCATCCCAGGGATCGGACCGGCATTGACCAAGGGCCTGTGGGCTGTTATGGCCTTTGCTGTTCGAAAAATACCTGAAATACCGGCACGCTCCGCATTGGACCAAAGATCCCTTGTCATTGAAGGGATCCGCAATTTCCCTCTCTGTCATGTTTTCCTATGCCTCGCCCTCTACAATCTTGTGGCCTCCGCGGTGCCATTCGGATGCAGGTGAAAGGAAATCCTTTTGCTTTTTCGGTGCGGCAGGAAACCGGGAAAAACCAATCCAAAAATCAGCCTGATTGTCTCCAAATCGACCGGGTTGAAGGCGCCCCTGAACGCCACCACCGCGGCGCACCCACACCGGGAACAATCGGCATCATTTCCATAGGTACAGGCCTTGCGTGTCCCGTCCGACTGATAACACCGTACTCTCCTGCTCACCGGACACCTTGCATACTCGTTCCATTCCCGAAAAGCACCGTTGCTCTTCAACTGACGTGCCATTGCGCGCGTAAATCCAACCTTATCTCCGTACCTTGCTCGCAACCGCAGCAGTTCTTCAACAATACTGTCCCGCTCCTCAAGGGTGAGGGCCGGACTATCGTCCTCGCCCACATTCGGAGTGAAAAAAGAAAACCCCGTCCCCTTTATTGGCAGTGCCAGCATTTCCTTGATGAAATCCTCCACACAATTTCGGTTCAGCCGGGAGATGGTCATGTGGACAAGGGGGGGGCTTGCGGCGTGCTGCACATGTTGGACAGCCTGTTCGTACACCCCTTTTCCCCGAAGAGCATCGTTGACGCTTTCCGGACCATCCAGTGACAGGATCCATTGCCCATTCGGCAGCTCCGGAAACCCGTTTGTGCCGTTGGTAAAGGCAAGGGTGGCGTCAAATATTTCACCAGCCGCCCGGCACACGTCCGGCCGCAGGGTTGGTTCTCCCCCATAGAGAATAGCCGCCCTGAGGCCGCTTGCGCGGAGCGACCGCATGTGGCGAATCATCTCCTGGTCATTCAGTTCCCTGGGATGTCCCTGTTTCCACCAATAGCAGTGGCTGCAATGAAGATTGCACCGGTGGGTGACGTCAATGGCCGCCGTGGTGGGCTGATTGGTAAACAACCATTTGGAGAGGATAACCAGTTTCCCGAAAAAAGGAATCATCATTCGGACCTATAGAAATACCCTTGATCGCGTGCACGTTGTTTGAGCTGATGCATTCTCTCTCTTCCCCCGGCAAATGGCTGGCATATATCCCATACCTTCAGTGTCAAATGGGGAAAGACGCAGGGAGGTCTTTTATCACGAAGATTTTGTGTGCATAAAAATGGCGGAGAGAGAGGGATTCGAACCCTCGAACGAGATTTCTCCCGTTACTCGCTTAGCAGGCGAGCGCCTTCAGCCGACTCGGCCATCTCTCCGCAAATCAAAAGCCATTAGCATTTAGCTATTAGCCGTTATCTTATCGCTTCATTCAGATATCAATATCTGTTGAGGCACCATCACACGAATCTTTACCCTTCATCGCCATGGGGCGTGGCGGAGGGAGTAGGATTCGAACCTACGGTCCCTTTCGGGACAACGGTTTTCAAGACCGCCTCCTTAAACCACTCGGACATCCCTCCACCCTGATCCACCATCAAGGTATCATCTGCTGCGTTGCCTTCGGTCGCTCCTTCTTGCGACGTATTGGTTATACGACTCAGTCGTCGCTCTTCGGCGCCTTGCATCTCACACCTTGCTGATAATCAGGACTTTCGCCAAATCAAGCCACAAGATCAAACATGCACAATACACAAGGTGGATTTGGAATCCACCGGTTCACATCAGCTTTTCATACTAGCGAAAATCAAACTGCGAGTCAAAAAATTTCTACGAGTCCACCATATTCTCTCTCATGAGACGGATCGTCTCCCGGTAATCCTCGCTATAGAAGATGGCTGAACCGGCCACGAACACGTCCGCCCCCGCCGATGAAACCCGGCCGATGGTGTCCGGGCCAATGCCCCCATCCACCTCGATCTCCAGCGACAAATCTCTGTCAAGGGCCATTTCACGTAGTCGTCTGATTTTTGGAATCACGGACGGGATAAACTCCTGCCCCGCAAACCCTGGATTCACCGTCATCAGGAGGACCATGTCCAGGTCTTCCAGGATGTATTCCAACACGTCCAATGGGGTGGCAGGGTTCAGGGAAACCGCGGCACGGACACCCACGTTCCTGATAAACTGGATTGTCCGGTGCATATGGGTTACGGCTTCTGCGTGGACGGTAAGGATGTCCGCTCCGCACTTCGCAAATTCTTCGATAAAACGATCAGGGGTTGAGATCATCAGGTGCACGTCCAACGGCAATTGGGTCATCTTCCTGACGGCCGTCACGATCATCGGACCAATGGTGATATTCGGCACAAAATGGCCGTCCATGACATCTATGTGTATGTAATCCGCCCCTGCCCGCTCCACCGCCCGGACTTCCTCTCCAAGCCGGGAAAAATCAGCGGAAAGAATTGAAGGCGCTATTTTTCCCATGTGATTTCCCCCATTATCGCTTGATCAGCACCGTTAGTCTCTTTTTT
>JAFDGR010000169.1 GCA_019309145.1 Deltaproteobacteria bacterium
GGTGGTCACCGGGCAGATCCCCCCGGTCTCACCGAGAATGCACGTCCCGCACTGGGTGCATACTTCATCAAACAGTCCAGGCCCTGTCTCCTTGCCGATAAAAAGGGTATCCAGGGCCGGGACAACCATCGTTTTCATCTGCCTGGCCACCGTCTGAACCCCGAAGGCACAGGTCATGACCAGGAGCGCGTCGGCCTGATCCATCTGGTGCCCGAATTCCTTGAGGGCCTCTCCGGTCAGGTTGTCACAGGCAACGGGCAGGACCGTGCTCCCGGTGATCAGTTTTCCTTTGGCCGTGAGCTGTTCCTTCATCGCCTCTACCTCGGGTGCGCCTCCCGTGTGGGTCAGGGTGGCACAGGTCCCGCAGCCGATCAGGAAGATCCTTCCCAATCCCGAAAGCAGCCGGTCGATTTCCTCTTCAGATTTTTTTCGTGTAATGGATCTGATCATCACTCTCCCCTGTCTTTTTCCAGGTCACACCGCAGGCACCTGGTGGCCTCAAACCGTGCCTGGGCTTCAGTGAAACCCTTTTCCACTTCCCGGAAATCCCTTGCCCGCTCTTCAGGGTCTGCCATCTCGACGACCACTCTCGGTCTCTCTTCTCCGGTATCCTCATCCAGGGCGAGCCTTGTTTCTTCTGCGAGCCGGGTTTTTTCATCCAGGATGGTGAAGCTGCCCTTTTCTCCCCGCAGGTACCGGTCAATGGAAATGGCCGCCCTTCTCCCCGATGCAATGGCCCTGATGACATAGGTAGGCCCTGTTGTGAAATCCCCCCCTGCAAAGATACCCGGGATATTGGTGGAAAGAGTCTTTTCATCAACGATGAGCGCTCCCCACAGGGCCCGCTCCAGCCGGCTGTCTTCCGAGAGGAAAGACATGTCCGGGGCCTGGCCGATGGAGATGATGGCATGATCCGCCTCCACCGCCTGGACAGCGTCTTCATCAAAGGTGGGGCTGAAATTCCCTTCCATATCAAAAACCGACAGGCAGCGCACGAACCGGATGCCCGTCACCTTTTGCCCGTCATGCATGATCTCCTTCGGCCCCCAGGAAGGATTGATCACGATTCCCTCTTCAAGCGCTTCCTCTATTTCCTTTTTCCAGGCAGGCATCTCATCCCTTGCTTCCAGACAGTAGAGCTGGACATCACCCGCTCCCACCCGCAGGGCGGTTCTGGCCACATCAATAGCCACGTTGCCTCCGCCAACCACCAGGACCCTTCCCTTCAGAGCGATTTTCTCGCCGGTTTTTATTGCCGTGAGGAAAGGAAGGCCGTAGTGGAGGTCTTCAAGACCCTCTTCTTCACCCGGTATTCCTATCCGCTTGCTTGCCTGGGCACCTGCAGCGATAAAAACAGCGCCATATCCCTCGCCCATGAGATCATCCACGGTGTGCCTGGCGTCAATGGGCGTGTTGTAACGAATATCAACCCCGCAGCTCTCAATGTAATCAATTTCCTCCTGGATCACCTGCCGCGGAAGACGGAATTCGGGAACCGTGATACCCAGCATTCCTCCTGCGACCGGCTGGCTCTCAAACACGGTCACACCGTATCCCATCCTTACCAGGAAATAAGCGCAGGTAAGCCCTGCCGGGCCTGCGCCTACAACCGCCACCTTGTCTCCCCTGGTCACCGGATACGGCTCTCTCTTTGTCCCCACATGCTGAAAATACCAGTCCGACGCAAATCGCTTCAGGGAACGGATGGCTACCGGCTCATCCAGCTCTCCTCTCCGGCATTTGAACTCGCACGGATGGATGCAGATTCGCCCGCAGACCGCGGGAAACGGATTTCGCTCCCGAATAATTTCCACGGCCTTTCCGTATTTTCCTTCGGCAATGGCAGCCACGTAGTTGGGGACATCAATACCCGCGGGACAGGCGTGCTGGCAGGCAGAAATAACCATGGCGTCGCAGGTAGCGCCCGCGCACCGATGCTCAAGGATATGGTCTTCGTATTCCTTGCTGAAATACCGCAGGGTGGACAGGGCGGGTTTCGCGCAGGTTTGCCCGAGACCGCAGAGCGACGCCTCGGTAATGGTCTCCCCCAACTCCCGAATGGTCTCAATGTCCTCTATCCTTCCTTCCCCCCGGGTGATGCGGGTAAGAATTTCCAGCAACTGGGTTGTCCCGAGACGGCAAGGCACACACTTCCCGCATGACTCGGACTGAGTGAAGCTCAGGAAAAAGCGGGCGATTTCCACCATGCAGTTGTTTTCGTCCATGACGACCATGCCGCCAGACCCCATGATAGCCCCGATGCGCTGCAGTGTATCGTAGTCAATGGGAAGATTGAGATACTGTGGGGGGACACACCCTCCTGAAGGGCCACCCATCTGTACGGCCTTGAATTGGCGCCCTTTCGGGATACCGCCGCCGATATCAAAGACCACCTCCTTTATGGGAACCCCGATGGGAACTTCCACGAGCCCGGTATTGTTGACCTTGCCTGCCAGGGAAAAGATCTTGGTTCCCCTGCTGTTTTCCGTTCCCACCTGGCCGTACCAGTCCGCGCCTTTGATGATAATGAGCGGAACATTTGCCCAGGTCTCTACGTTATTGATATTTGTGGGCTTTCCGTCCAATCCGGACTCGGCCGGAAACGGGGGCCTGGCCCTTGGCATCCCCCTTTTCCCCTCAATAGAAGCCATAAGGGCGGTCTCCTCACCGCACACAAATGCTCCCGCCCCCATCTTCAAAGACAGTTCAAAATTGAAGCCCGTCCCCAGGATATTCTCTCCAAGGAGACCAAGGGAATGCATCTGCTCCAGGGCAATATGCAGATGATTTACGGCGATCGGGTATTCTTCCCTGACGTAAAGAAACCCGTATTCAGCACCCATGGCGTAGGCACCGATGAGCATCCCTTCCAGGACTGCGTGCGGGTCTCCTTCCAGCATTGCCCGGTCCATGAACGCGCCCGGATCTCCTTCATCCGCGTTGCAGATAACGTATTTGGGACGGCCTTGAGCCCGCCTGGCGAATTCCCATTTTACCCCGGTGGGAAATCCCGCGCCCCCGCGCCCGCGTAACTTGGCCCTTTTCACCTCCTCGATCACCTGTTCCGGGGTCATGCTTGAAATGGCCTTCACCAGCGCCTCATAGCCCCCTTCCGCCATGTAGTCTTCAATCCTGGTGGGATCTATTCTCCCGCATCTCGCCAGGACGCGCCTTTCCTGTTTTTCATAAAACGGGATCTGGTTGCGATAGTAGATGGGTTTCCCGGTTGCCGGATCCCGGTAGGCAAGCCTGTCCACAAGACGGTCATTCTTCAGGGTCGCCTCGACAATCTCGGAGGCATCTTCAGGAGAAACCTCCTGGTATTGAATTCCCATGGGCTCAATCGCAATGACCGGGGCCTTGGCACAGAAACCATGGCAGCCTGTGGAGCGGATCTCCACCTCCCTGCTCAGGCCCTGCTTTTTCACCTCTTCCTGGAGGGAGGCCAGCACATCTGCGGAACCATAGGCACGGCATCCCGTCATACACACATGAACGACCGTTCTCCCTTTTTCCTGTCCGGCCCTGATCTTGTTCCGGAACCATTCAAGCTGCCCTATGGAATTGAGTTTTTCCATCAGTCTTTCCGGTACTGGTCCAGCACACTCGTCACCTTGGCTGGAGAAAGTTTTCCATAATAGGTCTGGTTGACCATCATGGTAGGCGCAAGAAAACACGCCCCCAGGCACGCCACGGTCTCAAGGGTGAACCGGTAGTCCTCGCTCGTCTCCCCTTCTTCGAGCCCCAGTTCTTTCCGCATCAATCTGAGAATACTCCTGCTGCCCCTGACGTGGCACGCGGTCCCGCGGCAGACCCGCACCACGTATTTCCCTTTCGGTTCCAGGCTGAATCCAGCGTAAAAAGTAATAACTCCCTGGACCTGGGACGGGAAAAGATCCAGTGCCTCCGCAATTGGCTCTATGGCCACAGGAGGCACATACCCGAATGTTTCCTGCACTTTCTGGAGCAAAGGAATCAGGCCCCATTTCTTCCCTTGGAATTCCCGGAGGAGGGCCTCCAACCGCTCCAGGTCTATGTCATTTCCTTTCATCCCCTGTCCCCTCTCTATTGCTGTAATCGCAAAAAGTCCCTCCCTGGGCATGATAATGACAACCACTGAAGTCTTAGATTATCCGTATAACCCGTGTTCTTACACTCGAGATATCGCCCATTACTCCGTGAAGCAGTCAAACGGCATATTCCCGAAGCTACGCTCCCTCCATCGTCCATGACTCCGGTCGCTGCGGATTTTGGCCCTTCCACTGTCCTGTTCCAGGGCCAAAATGACGCCGCTTCAGGAACATCCCGTTCACCTGCTCTTGTAACAAAGTCACCTCTATACAGCCGATCTATTTTTTCTAATCGCCTTCAGTCTTCAGCCTATCCTCCAGCGTCACTACCGTTACCCTTGCGGGACAGGTGATCCAGCCCGCGAAATCAGGATCCCTCCTGTCTTTTAACGGGACCAGATTTATTGCGTCATTTTGCGCGAAACCCCTTGGCACACCAACGAGGCCGGGGGAAAGCCCTCTTTCAATCTTCACGGCTCGCTCAATGGCTCCATTGGGCGACTCCACCCGGATCCTGTCTCCCTCCTGGATACCCAGCTTTTGCGCATCTTCTGCGGAAATTTCCACCGCTCCTCTCCATCCGCTCTCCTGAATCCGCTCTGAACGACTCGTCCGTGTCCCGCTGCCCAGATGGGCACGAAAAGACCGCAGGATCAGCGTAAAGGGAAACTCCTCACTCTGCTCAGGACTCCTTGGGTCCTGGACCGGGAAAAAGGTCATTTCATTGCCGAAATCTTCCGCTCGAACCCTGCCGCCCGGTGCTGATGAAGAAATATCCTCATACCCGGGGACCAGTTTGGCTATTTCTCTTCTGAGCTTTTCAAAAGAACCGCTGAAGGCAACCTTCTCCATTTTCTTGAGCAGCAGATCCAGGATATCCCAATCAGGCCTTGATTCACCCGGGGGCGATACCGCAGCTTCAAACCGCTGAATCCTCCCTTCCATGTTTGTGAAAGAACCATCCTTTTCACAAAACGCGGCACCCGGCAGGATCACATCCGCACACCGGGTTGTTTCGCTCTCCACGATGTCCTGGACCACCAGAAATTCCAGCTTTTTGAGCGCGCTGTTGACATATTCCTGTTGAGGTAAACTTCGGAGAGGATTTTCACCCATCACATAAAGGGCCTTGAGATTCCCTTTTTTTGCCTCCTGGATCATCCGAATCACATTGAGACCAGGGTCCGGAGAAAGCATGACATTCCACGCCCTTTCCCAATGTTTCCGAACCTCCTTCCGGTCCATGGCATTTCCCCCGGGAAGGGTATTCGGTGAAACGCCCATGTCCCATGCACCTGCCTCGTTGTTTTCGTAGGTGGGCACATAAAGCCACGGCTCTTTTGACCCTGCGCTCCCTGTGAGGAGAGCCAGATTGAAGAGCGCTTTCAAAGTTTCATTGAAAGCACCCTGGTGAAGGATACCACGGCCAACCACAAAGGCCGGCTTTTTACCGCTCAGCAGGCTTGCCACCTCGCCCAGCACCTCTTCATCCACTCCGGTCTTTCGGCAGATCTCATTGAGGTCAAGGGAAATCAGCTGTTTTTGATACTGATCAAATCCTTTGACAAGCACATTGCCGGTGTTCTCTTGGAAGTTCTTTCCTCCGGTGAACAGGGCAGCAATCCCGCTCAGGAGCATGGCGTCGGTCCCCGGCGTTACCGGGAGCCAGCAATGCGCGAACCGGGCCAACTCGGTTTTCCGGGGATCAATCACCACGAGGGGAACTCCCTTCCTGGAAGCCCTCTTCAGATGATATGCCAGCACGGGTAATGAGTGTGAAGGATCAGCTCCCACCACGAAAAGCAGGTCTGCTTGCTCCAGGTTCTTCAGGAGCCCGGCTTTCCATTGTCTGTTGTCGAATTCCCTGATCTCGCTCAACGTGGCACGTCCGGAGAAAAATGCCCCGCTGTCCAGGTTATTGGTCCCAAAAACGCCGCGGGCGAGCTTCTGAAAAAGATAATTTTCTTCATTTGAGCACTTTGACGACCCCAGGAAACCGATGCTCTGGGGACCGTATTTTTCCCTGATCTCCCAGAGCCCTTCCGCGACTCTTGACAGGGCAGTATCCCACGACGCTTCAACAAAATCCCCATTTTCTCGTATCAATGGAACCCTCAGTCGGTCTCCACCCTGTAAAAAATCATGGGCGAAGTGTCCCCTGATGCAAAGGGTGGGACCATTGACCGTATCGGGTTCATCCGCGGGATTGATCTCCACGATCCCATTTCCCGCAATTCCCAGCAAAAGCGAACAGCCAATGCCGCAGAAGCCGCAAACAGAAGGCGCTTCTCTTTCCGGTGTTCCCACGTAGTGCGCATTTTTCACGGACAGCGCACCGGTCGGACACAGGGACACGCACGTGCCGCAAAAAGTGCAGGTCGATTGTTCAAGGGGTTTCTCGTGGGCCGTGTCCGGCCGGGACAGAAAACCGCGGTGGTTATAGTCAATAGCCCCCACCACCACCAGCTCATGGTCGGCCCGGATGCATTTTCCACACAGGACGCATTTACTGAGGTCTCTGACCAGGAATGGATTGGCCTCTTCCAGGGTCCGGGGATGGGGCATGGGGTAGAGATTTGTCTCCCCGATTCCGAGTTCCGCGGCAATACTCCGTAATTTACAACGGTTTCCCTTGTTACAGACCAGGCATGACTCGGGATGTTCCGCCATCAGGAGGCGCACAATATTCCTGCGATGTTTGAGGACCCGCTCTGAGTCGGTCCTTAAAACCAAACCCTGGGCCACCGGCGTGACGCATGCTGCCATCAACCGGCCGCTTTTCTCTTCAACGAGACAGAGCCGGCAAGCGCCGATCGGCTCCAGTGCCGGGTGGTCACAGAGCGTGGGGATCTTGATCCCTTCCTGTCGCGCAGCCTGGAGGATGCTCATTCCTGACGAGCAATTGACGATCCTGTCATTTATGGTTAGCGTGACTGTTCCCAAAGCCTCGGTCCCCTCATTTCAGCTTTGCGGCATCAAGGTACAAACGCAACTTTTCTTCCCCGCCGATGGTGATGATATGGACTCCCTGGCAAAGGTCCTTCAGCCCCTTTACCGTGTCCGCGAAAATCTCAATACTGGCCTTTTCCTTGTCTATTGCTTTTGCCAATTTTTTGATGAGCCACTCCGGGACCATCCCCGACTTGATATGCCGATTCAGAAAGCTCGCCATCCCCGCGGTCCTCAAAATCATCACCTCAGCAATCACCGGAATACCGAACGTATTGACCTGCTTCAGGAATTTCTCAAACCGATCCACGTCAAATACCGGGGTAGAAAGAAAATACCCGGCCCCGATCTTCGCCATAGCCTCCATCTCTTTCATCTCCAGATCGGGGACATTCTTTCCCCAACCGGATTCCACGCCGCTCCCCACCACAAAATCAGCACTTTTTCTCAGTTCTCCGCCGTCCACAGTCCTTCCTTCCCGCATGTGCTGCAGGACGGATTCCAGTTTTCCCGCATCCACATGGAAAAACATCATCTCCTGGAGACTGTCTCCCGTAATGCGATAGTCCTCCGTGAACACGAGCAGGTTTTCAACGCCGGATTCGTGTGCCTGCAAAAGGTCCTTCTGGAGCTGGATACGGTTTTTGTCACGCGTGGTCGTCTGGTAAATAGCCTCAAAACGATTTTTGTTGAGTATCTCGCAGGTCTTAATGCTATCGCCCACAACCCCTTCTATTTCTACTTCCGGTACCGTGACCCCATCCACGCGTCCCCTCACCAGTTCCAGGTTTTTCACGAGCTGTTCAGGACTCTCATCCACCGCTCCCTGCACTTCTGAGGTGACAACGAACTTTTTCTTTTCAAGAGATTCTTTCAGTTTCATGGGTTCGCTCCGCTGCTTTT
>JAFDGR010000170.1 GCA_019309145.1 Deltaproteobacteria bacterium
TCACACGCATCCTGACTTCATCCGGCCGGAACGCTACAGGAATGAGGTCCTTTCTTTTCTCAAGGATCCCCTTGAGGATTTATGCATCTCCCGGCCGAGAAGCCGCTTGACCTGGGGGATTCCACTGCCTTTCGACGACAACTTTGTCACCTATGTGTGGTTTGACGCCCTGATCAACTATGTTTCTGCACTGGGATACCCGGAAGGAGAGTTGTACAGACGTTTCTGGCCTGTGGCCCAGCATATCATCGCCAAAGATATCCTGAAGCCCCACGGGATCTACTGGCCGTGCATGTTGAAATCAGCCGGCATAGATGCTTATCAACACCTGAACGTCCATGGCTACTGGAATGTAAACGAAGGGAAGATGTCCAAGAGCCTTGGAAATGTGGTCAGGCCCCTTGATCTGATGGATATTTATGGCCTGGATGCGTTTCGCTATTTCCTGCTTCGTGATATGGTTTTCGGGCTGGACTCTGAATTCAGTGAAGAGGCCCTTGTAAACCGGATCAATGCGGATCTGGCCAATGACCTGGGAAACCTGGTCAGCCGAAGTGTCAGCATGGTGCTCAAATACTTCCAGGGAAATATTCCCGGGCCGGGCACCCCCCAGGAAATGGATGACCGACTCAGGACGAGAACACTGGCCATGATTGAGCGATACCAATCTTTCATGATGGACCTGGGGTTTCATAAGGCCTTGATGGCGTTGTGGGAGGTTATCGGCCATGTGAACAAGTACATCGATACCACGGCGCCATGGGTCCTGGCCAAGTCGGACAGAGGAAGGCTTGAGACGGTCATGTACCATATTTTTGAGGTCTTGAAGACCATATCTGTCCTGGTCTGGCCGTTCATGCCTGCCTCTGCTGAGAAAATCCAACAGCAAATCGGACTGAGAAGAGAAGAAACCCCGATCCCCATAGACCGAATCAGGCAGTGGGGCGAGCTTCCGTTTGTTCGGCCCGTGGAAAAGGCACCTGCCCTTTTTCCGAGAATCGAAACAAAGGAACAGGAGAAAGGACCACGGAAAATGGAATCCAATGAGACACCTGCAGTGATAAAAGACATGATTGACTTCGAGACATTTGAAAGGATGGATCTCCGGGTCGGGACGATCAGGACGGCCGAATCAATTCCCAAATCCAATAAACTGGTCAAACTGACCGTGGATATCGGGGAAGAGCGGACCGTTGTGGCCGGAATAGCGAAATACTATGCGCCGGAAGATCTCAATGGCAAGCAGGTTATCATCGTGGCCAACCTGAAGCCGGTGAAACTGATGGGGGTGGAATCGCGCGGCATGGTCCTGGCAGCGGAAGATGATTCCGGCGTTCATGTCCTGATGCCGGATGCCGTGACGGTGCCCGGAAGCAAAGTGAGATAATGAAATGCGCTACCTTTAATACGAATTCCATCCGCGCCCGCCTTCCCATTCTCCTGGACTGGCTTGAACGGGAGCAGCCGGATATCCTGTGTATCCAGGAGACCAAGGTCCAGGATAAAGATTTTCCCGACCCTGCTTTCCGGGACAGGGGGTATTCGACCCTCTACAGGGGCCAGAAATCATATAACGGCGTTGCTATTGTGAGCAGGGAACGGGCAACGGATGCTGAATTCACGCTGACCGGAGAGGCTGAAGAGCCGGCCCGTTTTATCCGCTGCAGGGTCGCGGGTATCCCGGTCATCAACGTGTACGTCCCCCAGGGCTTTGCGGTTGGCTCGGAGAAATTCGTGTACAAGCTCCGTTGGCTCAATACACTGTTGGACCATCTTCATGCTGCTTTCAGCCCGGATCAACCGCTTCTTGTGGCGGGGGATTTCAACGTCGCCCTCGAGGCAAAGGATGTGTATGATCCTGAAGGACTCAGGGGCGAGGTGGGGTTCCACCCTGACGAACAGGCGTTGATGGGGCGGCTTTTTGAATGGGGGCTGGTTGATCTCCTGAGGAAACACCATCCCGAAGGTGGGCAATTTACGTTCTGGGATTACCGTATTCCGAATGCCCTCAAGCGAAAGATGGGCTGGCGAGTCGACTATATCCTCGCCACCCGACCGCTCGCTGACACATCCCGGGACTGCTGGATCGATACGGGGGCCCGGTCCCTTCCCAGGCCCTCTGACCATACCTTCCTTGTGGCCGAATTCGCACTCCCCTGACAAGCCTGCCAGACCACAACCAGGCTCTCTTTTCGCTCCCTCCGTCCCTCCTTCTCCATCTGGCATATCAGCGTGTTGTTAGAACGACGTGGTAAAAGGTCACCGCAATCTTTTTGCGAGCACGATGGGGCCTGCTTGCGGTGAAAAGAGGTGCTGAGCAAGGCGGCCGGGGGCGCATCATCTCCTCTGAACCACGCAAGAGCATGGGAAGAAGAATTCCGGCCGTGTTCAGGGATCGGCGAAGATCCCATTCCGCAACGGTCAACGCACTCAGGCTGAGTACAGAAGCAGGTGGATCAGAGAGTACTTGAGGGGCAAAGCGGAGCAACAGGACAATTGTCATGATCCGGTTTTCGGGCCGTGCAGACCGCTCTTCCATGGTAGATGAGAATATCGGAAAACCTGCGCCATTGTTCCTTTGGCAGGAGCTTTTCGATGTCCTTCTCAATTTTATCGGGATCTTTGTTCTCAGTCAGCCCAAGCCTTTGGGAAAGCCGCTTCACGTGGGTATCCACAACAACTCCCGGGAGGTCAAAGGCGGCTCCCAGAACACAGTTTGCGGTCTTTCTCCCCACTCCCGGAAGCCTGAGCATTTCCGCCATGGTGGATGGGACCTCCCCTCCATAAAGCTCCACAATACCCTGTGAGCAGCCTTTAATGGACTTGGCCTTGTTTCTGAAAAAGCCGGTGGGCCTGATATCAGCTTCCAGTTCGGCAATAGGGGCCTTTATGTAGTCCTCCGGCGTGCGGTATTTTTGGAAAAGGGTTTTGGTCACCTGATTCACCTGCTTGTCCGTACACTGGGCCGAAAGGATAGTCGAAATAAGGAGCTGAAAAGGGGTGCGGTATTCGAGCGCTGTTTTCTTGTGAGTATACAGGGGGTCCAGAATTTCATAGATTTTTTTGACTCTTTTTTTCAAGGTATCCAGATTTTCCATTAATGCTCCTTTCAAGTATTTTGCCTCCTATGATGTACCGCAAGCATTCGCTTTGTCAAGGAATGTGCTTTTTTTGGTTTCTTATTGACACATTTCCGTTTTGGGCTATCATGAAAACATGTGTGTTTTTTCCAGGACATGCGGAATTACAAGGAATCTCGTTTTTGCTCTTGCCGTGTGGGGCCTGTGGTGGAGCACGGCCGTGGCAGGGGACCATGATGCCGGAAAGCCGGCCGGGGAAAAGATCAGGAAGGAGCAAAAAGCCATGGAAACTGACAAACTGACGGAGGATCAGGGGAGATTGCTCCTCAAAGTGGCGCGCCAGACCATTGAACAGGAACTCTTTGCCCGGAAAGGCGAGGAACCGGATGAGGCCACGTTCCCTCCCATCTTCCAGGAGAAAAGGGGCACTTTTGTGACATTGATGGAGAAAGGGCAGCTGCGGGGATGTATCGGGCATATTATTCCCCAGGAGACGTTGATTGAAGGGGTTCAGGAAAATGCTCTCAACGCAGCATTCAGGGACCCGCGCTTCCATCCCCTCAGACCGGACGAATGGAAGGATGTCAAGATTGAAGTAAGCATACTGACCGATCCGAAGCTCCTTTCCTATACGAACGCCCAGGATCTCCTCACAAAGCTGCGTCCTGGGATTGACGGGGTGATTATCAGGAAGGGATATCATCAAGCCACGTTTCTGCCGCAGGTATGGGACCAGCTACCGGACAAAAAAGAGTTCCTGACCCACCTCTGCTACAAGGCCGGCCTGGATGGGGACGCATGGAAGAATGGCGATCTGGAGGTATCCACCTACCAGGTGCAGGCATTCGAGGAATAGACGAAATGTGAAC
Source organism: Deltaproteobacteria bacterium (assembly GCA_019309145.1). GTDB lineage: Bacteria > Desulfobacterota > DSM-4660 > Desulfatiglandales > Desulfatiglandaceae > B46-G9. The sequence goes on from JAFDGR010000170.1 coordinate 3,950, forward strand.
AAAAAGCGCCTCATGGTGTGGTCCATCATCGGGATCGGCGTTTCATCGGTAAGCACCCAGTTGCTGGTCATCCGGGAATTCCTTTCCCAGTTTCATGGGAATGAAATCACCATTTCCCTTACCCTTTTTTGCTGGTTATCCTTGACCGGGACCGGGAGTTTTGCGGCCAAGTTCGTCAAGAGGTCATCCCAGTTCGTCCTCTGCATTCTCATTGTTTCCGTTGCCCTGGCGCCGATTCCTGAGATTCTGCTGATCAGACGTGCGAGATATTTGTTTTTCCTCCACGGCATGTCACCCGGGTTTTATCCCATCTTTTTTCATATTCTGCTGACCACGGCTCTCTATTGTTTTCTGCTGGGTTTTATCCTCCCTTATACACTGAAAGTCATCCAGAAGGTCAATCCCGGCTATACAAGCGGTGATCTTTACCTTGCTGACAATATTGGCGATATCGGCGGTGGAGTGCTGTTCAGCTTTGTCCTGGTCTACTGGTTCACGCCGTTTCAATCCATGGCTATTGCCTCTTCCCTGCTTGTTTTTGTGGGTGTGAGCCTGTGGATCAAAACAGCGCGATATAGAGGTTTGATTGGAATGCTCCCGCTGGTGTTGCTTTTTTTCTACGGAGCGCTGAATCACGATTTCGAGATTGGCACTCTTGGTCCGCAATACGGCACAATCGTCCGCTACATGGAATCCCCGTATGGGAGGATCGTGGTCACAAAGGAGGGGTCTCAGCACACCTTCTGGCAATCCGGATCCCCAGTATATTCGGATCTCAGCATAGTACAGAGCGAAGAAAAGGTGCATTATCCCCTGTGCCAGTTGGAGCGGGTGAAAAATGTCCTCCTTGTTTCAGGAGGCCTTGGCGAGACCCTGAAAGAGATCAAGAAGTATCATCCTCTCCAGGTGGATTATGTGGAACTCGACCCCTCCCTGATTACAGCGGCAAAGGACTTCGGTGCCCTGGCAGGGGGCAAGACGGTCAGAGTCATCAATACGGATGCGAGGCGTTTCATTCAAAGGACGAAAAATCATTACGACGCCGTAATTTTGGACCTGCCGGACCCGGATACGTTCCAGGTCAACCGTTTTTATACCAGTGAATTTTTTTCCCTGGTAAAGAGGGTCCTCTCGAAAAGAGGGGTGATGTCTCTGGGCCTTGCTTATGGACAGAATTATATCAGCGAGGTCAGGAGGAAAAAACTGGCCACCGTGTATCGTACGGTCAGCATTCATTTCAAACACGTTCTTCCCATTCCAGGTCAGGAAGCCTATCTCCTCTGCAGTGATGGAGATCTCCATCTTGATATCCCGGCAAGGTTAAAGCACAAGGGGGTTTTTACCAGCTATATTGATGGCTTTTATCAGGGCAATGTAACGCCGGACCGGGTGCGCCAGTTACGGAATGGTATGGAAGGGCGGGGATTGGTCAATACGGATTTTCAGCCGAGGCTCATCAGAGTGGTTTTCCTGGAATGGTTTTCAAAATACGGGGCCAGCCCGCTCGCATTTCTCCTGGTAGTCTTGGGTGTTATGGTCGTCTACCTTCTGTTCATCCGGAGAGAGGAGTATATCTTATTGACCACCGGAGCGGCCTCTATGGGTGTTGAAATGCTGGTTATTTTTTCGTTCCAGGTCGTCTATGGGTACATTTACCTGGAGATCGGTGCAATTGTCACCGCGTTCCTGCTGGGCCTGCTGCCGGGTGTCTTGCTGGGGAGGCGCAGGCGGAAAAACGATAGGAGGGATCTCCTTTTCTCTGATGCGGGTATCCTGGGATTTCTGCTCTTTTTCCTTCTCTGGGTAACGCTTTTGAAGACCGAGCCGCACCCGTTATTTTTTCTGCTTTACGGCTTCCTGTTTTCAGTGCTCTGCGGTTTTCAGTTCCCGGTCGCTGCACGGATGATCGGGGAGGAAAACAGCCCTGCCGCGGGCTGCCTGGCAGCGGATCTGGCAGGGGCAGCGCTGGGTACGCTGGCCATCGGCGCTTTGCTGATCCCCCTGTTCGGGTTTGGATCTGCGACTGTTTTTCTGATTCTCGTAAAGGGGTCCAGTTTCATTCTCTCACCCGGGCTCTCCATGGGCCGTTTCAAAAAGGTGCTTTGAATGAAGGTGGTGAAGGGCCACCGCAATCTTTTTGCGAGCACGATGGGTCATCACGCTGGCGGCGGAAAGCGTTGCTGAGCAAGACGGCCGGAGGGCTTGTCAATTCCTTTCCGCCTTGAAAGTACATGGGAAAAACGGAGCAAGATCGCCGGCACGCCCTGGCGCCGGAGGTTTGCAATGGTCTAGCAAAGAAAAGATATCGTGCCTGCAAAAAGATCCCCGTGCCCCTTTTTCTGCCTCCAGCCTCAAGCAAGTTAACCAATCTGGGTCATTTTAGTGCACAAGGGAGGGGCAGGGGGTTCGTTTCTGAAAGGGCAATATCAGGGAACGCCGGAATACTTTAGAAGCTGCTGTCGAAATGTTTACACCCCAGGCAGGCGCATCGGACGGCATCCCTGATCATTGACTTTCCTTATTGAAATGGCTCAGGCACCCTTGCAGAATATTGGCGCCGTTCCATAACCGCAAGCAAGATATATTCCCGCCAGAAAGGAACGCGCTGACCCTCCCTCCTCATACACCATGACAGGAAAGTACTTTAGAGTGACAGGATAAAGGGCCACCGCAATCTTCTTGCGCGTACGATGGGTCCCCGCTGGCGGCGGGAATCGCTTGAGCACAGGGTAAAAAAGGTTTAGGATAAAAATAGCATCTTGACAAAGAGAAGAGGACATGCCCGGTGAAATGACCAGAAAACAGTTCCTGAAAATCCTGGGGCTGGGCGCGGCAGGGTTCCTGTGCCCCGAGGAGAGCTTTGCCCTCTTTGGGAAGGGGGATGCCGGGACAAAGAGCATCCAGGGCCATGTGTTCAAGGGTGATGGGCCTTCCAGGCCATGGAAATGGTCTATCGAAGGCTTCCACTATGCCGCAGACGGGAAAAATGTTCAGTGTCAGATCTGCCCGAACAGGTGCTACCTGGAGCCGGGGGATAGGAGTGTTTGCCGCTCCAAGGTGAATATCGGGGGAAAACTTTATTCCCTTGCCTACGGAAATCCCTGTGCCGTTCACGTGGATCCCATTGAAAAGAAACCGCTTTATCATTTTTTCCCTGCATCTCAGATTCTCTCTATCGCAACGACCGGGTGTAATTTTCGGTGTCTCAATTGCCAGAATTGGGAGATTTCCCAAAAGAGACCCGAGGATGTTGAGAGCGTGGAACTCTTCCCTGATCAGGTGGTGAAAGAGGCCACAAAAAGGAATGTACCATCCATCGCATATACCTACTCGGAAGCCATCACGTATTATGAATACATGTTTGATACCGCTAAAGCTGCCGATTCGGCAGGCCTCAGGAACGTGCTGGTTTCCAATGGCTACATCAACGAAGAACCCCTCCGGTTGCTTGCAAGGTACCTGCATGGTGCCAACATCAACCTGAAATCCTTTGACGATGCTGTTTACCGCTGTCTGAACGGAGGGACGCTTCAGCCCGTACTGGACACCTTCAAAACCCTCCACAAGGAGGGAGTTTGGTTTGAGATGACAACCCTTGTTGTCCCCACTTACGTGGATGATCCCGGGATGATACGCCGGATGTGCAAATGGATCTTGCAGGAGCTGGGTCCCGGTTATCCTTTGCACTTCCTCCGGTTTTTCCCCCGGTATAAACTGACTCGCCTGCCACCCACCCCGGTTTCAACCCTCGAAAAACTGAGGAATATCGCGCTCGAGGAGGGGATCCATTATGTCTATATCGGCAATGTCCCGGGTCATGAGGCGACCAACACTTACTGCCACCATTGCCATCAACTCCTGATCGAACGAAAGGGATATTTCATTTCCGAGAACAATATCAGAAAAGGTCATTGCAGGTTTTGCGGAACAGTTATTCCCGGTCGATGGAGTTGACTGGCATAATTTTTGAATATTTGTTTTTTCCTGAATTGAGGATGTTTTGCTATCACGAACGCTTATGCGTTTGGGTTCGTTCCTGATTAACGCAACCGGAGTGGAATGGAGTGGAAAAGAAAAAACGAGTCTTCGTGGTGGATGATAACCCTGTTAACAGCAGGTTGGTACAGGCCATTCTTGAAAAAGAAGGGTATGACACCG